>NZ_JBBDNQ010000037.1:0-52243 GCF_040877505.1 Pseudohongiella sp. | reverse complement strand
TACCGCGCCGACCTGCTCTGACTCATAATCCGTTTGTCCCTGGTTCGAGTCCAGGTGGGCCCGCCACTGTTTTCCCTTGTTTTTCATTTTCTTACGTCTATTTTGGCCGCTTTTGGGTGGTATAGATGACGAACTATGCATCCGTTGGTCCCGGAAATAGTCCGTTCCTTGGGGGTGGACGGGGCTGGGTTCCTGTTCGCCAGTCCAATGTCCTTTGAGAAGCTTCTGTTAAACGTGCAGGCGCGATTGACTGAGGCCTCGGGACGAAAACCCTCTCGCTCATAATTTCCGGAATTTGCCAGTTCAGGCGTTATCTTGTCAGTATCTGCAGGTATAGTAAGTAGAAAGCGATCGAGATATATTGTGGTCAAGTAAATGACACATCACAGACAGGAGGGCATCATGAAAACAACGTTTTCGATACGCGTATTGACCCTTTTCAGCGCTATGTCGACCGTGTTGGCCAGTGTGACAACACATGCGCAGCCTGTCTCTCCGCTCACTATCATTGATGGCGGTTATGCTGAGCAGTGCTCCATGGCGGCACGCAATCCGCAAGGGGCGTCCGGGGTTACGATCACCGGATCACGAGTAATCATTTCGCCCATACAGCTCTGTACGCTGGCAGTACAGGAGGGTGGTGAAGCAGCGAATCGGGCAGCGAGTTATAACAATCGTGGTGTACTCCACTTTGCGGCGGCCAACTTTGATGATGCACTGGCCGATTTCACTGAGGCAGTGCATCTAGAGGACACGCTGACGTTCGCACACATCAATCGAGGTAATATCTTTAACCTGCGTGAACAGTGGGCACAGGCCATCAGCGCCTTCGATCGTGCTATTGAACTAGGTATTGAGCCCAGGCCGGGGCGCGTGGGGGAAACAACCGAGTCGTCGGCGTCGCGCCAGGCAAGTGAGGCCAGGGCGGTACGTGAGCTGGCGAGGGCTCATTTCAACAGGGGTATCGCCCACGAAAACCTGGAACAACTCCGCGAAGCCTATCTCGACTACCTCAGGGCATCGGAATTGGCACCCGAATGGGAGGAGCCGCGCCGGGAGTTGGAGCGTTTCGAAGTTGTCAGGTGATGAATCGTGAATTTTCCCATTCAGCATTTCTGCAAAAAAACATTATCAGTTCGTTCTCCCTAATGGCAAAAGAGCTTCTACCATCTTGGAACAAAGCCATTTTGTAGAAACGACGGCTGATAGCGCAGTGGCCATGTCAGACGCTCCCTTGTTTTCACCAAGACCCAAAGTGGCTTTGGTGTTTGGTAGTGGTGGACATCGCGGCCAAGCCGCGTGCTCAGCGACGCTCAGCCCGGCCCCGGCGTGCTGCGTGGCTGCGTACTGCGTTCTTGGGCCGCCCGCAGTGCCTGCTTCAACTCGATCTCGCACGTGATCAACTGCTTCTCCGCCTCGACGCGCTGACGTCGGCCCTCGTCGGCGATGCGCAGCGCGTCGTCGATGGTGGCGATGAGTGCGTCGTTGGCCTGCTTCACTGACTCGATGTCGACCACGCCGCGCTCGACCTGGGTGCGAATGGCTTCACTGGAGGTTCGCAGCCCTTCGGCATTCGACGTCAGCAGCTCGTTGGTGAGGTCGGTGGCCTGCTTCAAGGTGGTACCGGCCTCCATCGAGCGCGCGATGGTCACGGCCATGGCCAGCTGCTGGCGCCACAGCGGAATGGTGTTGGCCATGGTCGAGCCGATCTTGCTCACCAGGGCTTTGTCGTTCTCCTGTACCAGGCGGATGGACGGCAGGCTCTGCATGGTCACCTGGCGGGTGAGTTTCAGGTCGTGGACGCGGCGTTCCAGATCGTCGCGCTTGGCGCGCAGATCGCGCAGCGACTGGGCCTGCAGCATTTCGCCGCTGCTCTCGGCGTCACGGGCCAGAGCCGGCAGGGTCTCTTCGTCGAGGCGGCGCAGCGATTCCTCTCCCGCGGCGATGTACACCGCCAGCATCTGGAAGTACGACAGCGTCTTGTCGTAGAGCCGATCGAGCATGCCGATGTCCTTCATCAGCGCGCTGGTGTGGTCGTCGAGGCGATTGCTGATGGCGTCGATGTGGCCGCGCACGTCTTCGTACTGCTGCAGGATGCGGGCGATGGGCCGGGCTCTGCCGAGCAGCCGCGCCAGCAAGCCGCGCTTGCGTTTTGGGTCGAGCTCCGCCACCGGAAATCCGCGCAAGGTCGCCACCATCTCGCTCAGCGCCTGACCGGCCGGCCCGGTGTCCTTGTTGCGCACTCCCTCCAGCATCTCGTCGGCCACCGTGGTGACTTCGCCCTGGGCGGCAGTGCCGAAGAACAGAATTGAGTTGCTGTCGTTGAGGTCGATCTCGGCCAGGGCGCGCTCGATCTTGGCAAGCTCCGGACCCGTGGCGGCGCGGTAGGCCGTGATCCCGGTATCGGGCAGCGGCAGCCCTGCGCTTACACCGGGGGCGCTTGCACTGGAGCCGCTTGCGCTGGACCCACTTGCACTGGACCCACTTGCACCGGTCGTCGGTTCGTTCATGTCATGATCTCCTCAGTTAATGCCTTCGCGCTTGAGCCGCGCGTTCAAAACCTCGATCTCGACGTCCAGTGTGAGCACGTCATTTTCCAGCAGCTTCTGGTGCTGCGCCTCGAAAGTCTTTTCCATGTCGACCAGCAGTTGCCGGAAGTTGTTCTCGAGCGGGCGGCTTCGGATCTGGCGGTGGGTGCGCGCGTACTCCACCGTCACCTTCTCGGCGCTGTCGAGGTACAGGTGCAGGAACCGCCGCGCCCGGGCGGCGTCGCGCGGATCCCGCTCGATTTCCGCGAGGATCTGCTTGCCGATGCCGATGATCCGTTTCAAGCGCTCGACGAACTCCGGCACGGCAATGGCCCGGGCGGCAGCCTCGATGCCCTGCAGCCGCCCGTAGGCCTGCTTGAGCTGGACGATGACGGCGTCGCGGTCTACCCCGGCCACCTCCGGCAGGTCGATGCGCTTGCGCTTGGGGTCGCGGCCATAGAAGCAGAAGTAGCCCACCGCCGCCAGCGCAGCGAAGGCGCCGACGCCGGCCGGACCGTGCCCGCCGGCGGCAGCGGCGAGGCCGGCGCCGAGCGCGGTGAGGATCGCGCTCACAGTTTTCAGCGGCACCGCCGGCGGATCGAGCTGTTGACCGAGAAAGAAGCGCGCCTGGGCGACCAGGCCGCGCCAGGTGAGCACGCCTGCGCCGAAGAATGCGAAGATGGCTCCACTGATGGCGGCAAGCCGACCGATTTCGCCGCCGATGAGAGCCACGAAGAAGGCGATCAACAGCGGAAACGGCAGCAGGAACAGAGCCGCCGATTTCAACACCGGTACCCAGGCCCGGCTTTGGCGCAGTAATTCGTCCATGGCTTGGCTCAGTCTTCCACGAATTCCAGAACCGCCGGTAGTGACGGCAGCGCGGCCCCGTAGAACATCGCCTGGCAGCTCGCCACGGTGATGGTGGCCGTCAGCAGCAGCAATCCCAGGAAGCGGAGCGGGAGTCGGGCCATCGGTACCTCTGATGATGATGTGTGTAGGAAACGCAAAGGTATCTCCAAACCAGGACGTTGTCCAGTTGCGTGACAGCAGGATCCGGTGAAAAACTATACCCGGCGCTTAATCTACTGAACCCGCAGCAAACGCCTTTTTGAAGAGTGACTCAATGTGCGCGGTCTCTGCATCGGTGAGCGCGCCGAACTCCTTTTCACGCGCCCTTTTGGAGAGAGCTCCGTCATTTTGTTGTAAAAAGCGGAACAGCAGATCCAAAGTCCGCTCGGGCATGTCGATATAAGCTTCGACATCACGTCGGAAGGCATCGAAGCGGCGGAGGAAGGCGGTTTCTTGAGGAAGGTCTTCCTCGATGGTTTTCTGGACACAGGCGTAAAGAAACTCAGCATGCAAGGTTGCATCAAAGTATCTGTAAAAATCGCCGGTGTCGTTCAGGATCCGCACATTGAACCTATCCGTGGGCTCCCAGGTCACAAGGGGAAGCAGCCGCTTTGAATAGCTTTCCAGCACAAGTCTGTACGAGTCGACTTTTTCCAGGATAGCTGCAGAAACGGGAAACACAACGCCGGGCGGATTAAACCCACCCTCAGCCAGCACATGATGGATGAGGTAGCGGTGTATACGGCCATTGCCATCATCAAACGGATGGATATAAACAAACCCAAAGGCCAGTACGGCGGCAGATATGACAGCGTCCTGATGTTGTGCCGGTCCTCTATCGAAGGCGCTCATCCCTTCGATAAGGTCATAGAGATCCTCAGGCCGTGCGCTGATATGATCCGGAAGGGGCATTTGCGTTATGCGGTCATGCTCGCCGACAAAACCACCCTCGCAACGAACGCCCAGCATCACAAAACGGGCGTCGCCAATGACTATATTCTGCAGGCGCTGGAGCTCCTCAAGATCAATCGGACGCTGGCCGGCTTCGCCGATTGCCCGGCCCCAGCGCTGCACGCGGTCTTGCGGTGGGTTTTCACCCTCAATGGCATAACTTGAGCGCGAATCCTTCAGCAGCAGGAAAGCGGCTGTGCGGGCAAGAATGTCGCGAGGGACGTCAGCTACTACTGCGCGAGCTTTCTCAGCCAGATCAAGCTCGGTAAATTGCTTCAAGGCTTCTGTCCGAAAGACCAGAGGACAGAAATCCGGTGTTCCCGGCATGTTGTTCTTGACCCGGTAACGCGCTTCGTTTCGTTCTTCTCCGGAAAATTGCAGTCCAGGGTCGATGACCGTCACGTAACGGCCGGCGGCGGCGTCCGGCAGGTCAAGCTGTTTGCCGGTGAGCCACTCATAGAGGAACCAAAGACGGCGTGCGTAGCCACCCGTAGGCGATTGGCGAACAATTTCTTCAAGCGTTTCGGAACCGATTGCCAGGAACAACCGCTTCAGGACGGCCAGATCAAGGCCCTCATATTTAAGGGCGAACGTCAGATGACCCTCAAGAGTCGACTTCGGCGCATGGCGCGGTGTCATGATTCGCCAATCGTCCCGAGCAAATATCCGGTGTCGCTCGCCGATTGCAAAAAGAGTGCGCGGCAAGGGAACAGAGAGATTGTATGCGTCAATCAGGGCGGCATAGCCCGCTGGCGTGGCTATCTCTGGTAAACGTTTTTCCTGAAAAACGTTAACCGGTCCTGAAAATTGAGCCTCCGGGGCTTTTGCCATGAAAAACGCTTTCCCGTTATGAATTTTGGTTAAATACTAATTTTTCTCTGAAAATTGATACTAACAGCTGAAAAACGTTTCCTCAATGCTATTTCTATGAATTTTGATTTTTTTATGACGTATATGCCTGAAAGGCCAGGTCTAAGGGAAGGTTTTCAATGAGCTATAGCAGGTCATCGTCGACTTGACCTGCATAAGCTTCGTAAATACCGAAATATGTCGGTCTTTGTTAATGAATAAGCTCGCCTTGGTCGTTGCTGGGGGTTATAGATATAATCTGACTCATAATCCGTTTGTCCCTGGTTCGAGTCCAGGTGGGGCCTTTCCAGGGCACCTGAGCTTCACCCTTGAATATTGGCGCTATGTGGATCCTGATAGGTTATCGTCTAAAAACTACTCAATATTCGCAGCCCGGTGCTCAGATAGCTCCGTAACAGATTAATTTTCACCGATTTCCACCATTTGTATTTTTTGCCCCCTACGTATTAAGCTACTCATACCTAATGAGTTTGTTTGGCGCCATCGCTGTCGCCCTAAGACAAAACAATCCTATTAGAAGTAACGTCAATGTAGCAGCTCCAAACGGTACGCTTACAAAGACATCCGTCAATGAGCTAGGACGGGATGAAAAAAGGGATAGATAATATGTCGTTATAAAGAAGCCGGCTGCTATTGAAATTAGACAGGCAATTATCACTGGCAAAGAAAACCGCTGGCTTACCATACGAAAAATCTGTGGGTATGTGGCGCCTAATACCCGCCTGATACCAATCTCCTTCAAATTGCTTTGAATGAAGTTAGCGATGCCCGCATAAAGTCCTAATATAGCAATAGCTGATGTAAGGCTGGCAGCGACCATTGACGCAAGATTCATCGCTCCTATTTCTTCCTGAATCAGGTTGTTAAACGTTTGCTCGTAGAATGTTCTATTAACAGGTACGCCCGGCAAATATTTTGACCAGACAGAATCGATATGACTCAAAACTCCCTCTGTATCGGTCGGATCAATACGTACACTCAGGTATCTCATTGGTTCCAGGCTGCCCCGCAGATATTTTGTAGTGCGAGTCGAGTCTTCCAAGCCGCCTGAGAATCTGAAACTGTCAACGACGCCAATTAC
This sequence comes from Pseudohongiella sp., assembly GCF_040877505.1. Lineage (NCBI taxonomy): Bacteria > Pseudomonadati > Pseudomonadota > Gammaproteobacteria > Pseudomonadales > Pseudohongiellaceae > Pseudohongiella > Pseudohongiella sp. The sequence continues at coordinate 45,964 of NZ_JBBDNQ010000037.1, read as the reverse complement.
TCTATGGTGAAAATCTCCGTAGTAAAAATAGTCTCCGATTGCCTCGTCTGCTGAGGTATACCCATAAGTGCGAAGTACTTCGGAGGTAATTATCACGCCATACACCCGGCCTGACTCAGGCCCTTGTTCCAGTACCGATACAAAATCAGAGACGTAGTCCGGCGAGAAACCTCGTCCAGCCAGCAACTCAAACTGATAAGTATCGACGTACTCAGGACTGATAACGTAGGAGGTGCTGGCAGGGCTATCGCCGTTAGCTTCGCCTTCTTTACGCCAGCCGTCATTGTACGATCCCGGGCTAGGCGGAGTAGAACTGGAAGTGGCCAAAGACATAACCGATGGATGGGAGTTCAACTCATCAAGCATCGCTTGATAGTTTAAGTCCGCATTATCGGCACCGGTATCCATCACCAGAAGGTTACTCTTCTCAAATCCGCTCTCATATCCGGTTAGAAACAGGATTTGCCGACTTATGCATACAGCTACAATAATTAAAGTGATCGCCAGTGTGAATTGAATGCCGGAGACAAAGGACAAAAACGTAAAATTGATAGGACCTTTTACGCCGAAAGCGCCAAGTGTTGTGGCGGGCGGAAGTCGGGACAAAAGTATGGCAGGAACCAATCCCGAAAAAACACCGGTAAATACTACTAACGCAAGAATCCAGAGAGCTGTGCTGCCTTGAAACAAACTATAAAAGCTAAACTGTGTATTAGTGATATTTGTATATACGGGTGTCGCCAGAGCAATAACTGGAATTGAGATCAAAATGGCCAACAAGGCGAGTCCAACCGACTCGATCAACAATTGCGTTGCCAATTGCGAGCGACTGGCTCCAAATATTTTCCGAGTCCCAATTTCTTTTGCGCGCGCCTGAGCCTGCGAGATTGATAAATTGACGTAGTTTATGCAGGAACTTAAAAGCGCAACACCGGCAAACACTAGAAGCCCATAAAGAATTCCTTCCCTGCCAATCCCGCCTCCGAAAACGCCCTCTCTAGGAGACAGGTAGATATCATGCAGCGGCTCCAACGAAAGTGTTAGATCGTTCTGCTCGATAAGGTTTCGCAACTGTTCCGGTATATTTCGAACGACAAAGTTATCCAGGTCATCGGATATAGCTTGAGCCTCTGCGGTATTAGGGAGGGAAAGATACGTCCGTGATGTAAAGCCCAGCCACGCTGGGCTATTCATGTAGTCATCACCAAAGAGTTGGCGAGCGGTATCTACAGAAATAAGAATCGGAAAGTCCAGATGCGTGTTTTCTGGCAGATCACGAATAACTGCGCTAACTCGCAAGTCCAGTTCATTATTCAGAGTAAGGGTTTGGCCGACAGAGTCTGAGCTGCCAAAATATTTATGTGATGCGGTTTCGTTCAATACGACGGTATTGGGTTCCAGGAGTGCAGTGGAAGCATTACCAGCAATAAAATCCAGCGAGAATATCTCAAGGATTTCTGGCTCTACAACATAATGCGCATTTTCTGAAATCAGATCACCGGTTGAATATATTCCAGAGGCAGGCATTAGCTTCGCGATATGTTCAATTTGGGGATAGTCAAGCGCCAACTGTGGGCCATATGGGTCGGCCGCCCAAGGGAAATCCAAACGGTCCGTGTTGGTAAGGCTCGTTACTAACCGATAGATATTTTCACTATTGGGGAAATGTTGATCATGGGTGAAGGCGTAGCGAGCATGCATAACCACCAAGCTGGCGCACGTGAGCCCCAGAATAAGACTCAGTACTTTTGCTATCGTAAGCGTAGGGTGCTTCAGTATACTTCTTGCCAAAACGGTCAAATAATTCAAAAACATGGCGATACCACTCCTTCGTTGACTATCTCGACAGTTCTACCCTGTCGTATTCAACCATCCGCCCATACCCTGACGTAATCACTCTGTCCCCAGCTGCTAACCCCTCGCGAACCTCCATATACCGGTTGTTGCGTCGGCCACTGACAATATCCCGCCGCGTCGCCTGGGTGCCGTCCTCATTCAACAAAAACACCCAGTTGCCTCCCGTATCCTGAACAAAACCGCCCAGCGGTACCATCAAGGTTTCCACGGATGCGCCCAGCGTCAGTTCCATTTGCAGAGTCTGTCCCCTGCGTATGTTGTCGGGTGGCTCTCCAGAGAACTCCAGATCAACCATGAAGGTCCCCTGAGTAATTTCTGGATACACCTTGGCCACAACAGCATCGCGTTCTCGCCCTGACAAGGTGAATCTGACTTCCTGACCCGGGCTGACACGACTGACATAGAACTCGTCCACGGGCGCCACGATCTTGTATTGGTCAACCGAATCGATCTGCCCAAGGCGTTCGCCACGACTTTTGTTTTCGCCAATCTGGACCGGCAAAGATGTTAGCTGACCCGACACTGGGGCGCGTACCAGCAGGTTTTCAAAGGTGCTCATGGCCAGCTCCAAATTCTGTTCCAGCTTGTCCATCTGTCCCTGGATCTGGGTGATACGCTCCACGCGGATCTGTTCTTCAAGTTGCTGACGCTCCAGCGTGTTGTCATAGACCTCTTGCAGATACACCAGCTCATCAACAACCGCATCGTATTCTTCCTGAGACACCATATTGCGTTCGCGCAGTGGCTGAAGCTGTTTGCGTTGCCGCTCCAGCACTTTGATGCGGTAGCGCGTATCGATCAGTTGCCGTTCTGTTTGCAGACGCGTGGTCTCCAGAGAGTTGCTGATGTTTTTCAAGTTATTCAGTTGTTCCGTGGTCTGGGTATCGTTGTTGGCCACCTGCAGTTGCAAGGCGCTGTTGCTGAGCTGCAGCAGGGGCTGACCTTTCTCAACGTAGCTGCCCTCTTCTACCAGGATGGCTTCAACCACACCGCCATCGACGGCGTCGAGGAACACCGTGTTCAACGGCTGCACAGAGCCGCGTACCGGCGTGACGTCTTCAAAGGCACCGACTATCACTTCCGAAATCATCAGTTGCTCCGCCGGCACCCGATAAGTCCGAATCGACGCATCACGCAGCATTGATTGCAGCCCCCACCCCACACCAACGACCACTGTGCCAGCAATCACCCATTGCCACCACGGGCGTGGTTTTTTCTCGATTGCCCGATCCATCAGCTCAGCCCGCCCTTATTCATAACGCAGTGCATGAACGGGATTACGTTGAATGGTTCCCCAGGCTTGTACCGTCATGGTGATAAAGGCCAGCGCGATTGTCAGCAGCGCTGCGGCTGGGAACACCAGCAGATTGACTTCATCACGATAGGCAAAGTTGGCCAGCCATGAATTGATCCAGTAGTAGGACAGTAGCGACGCAATAACGGACGCTATCAACACGAGGAAGAATACGTTTCTGAACAGAGTCGACAGCAATTGACTGGCGCTGGCGCCCAATACTTTTCGGATGCCAATCTCACGGGTACGACGTTCCGTGGTGTATGCGGTCAAGCCCAGCAGGCCCAGACAGGAAATGAAGATGGATACGCCGGACGAATAGGCCAGCGCCGATATGATGTTATTTTCGCTGATATAGCGGGACTCGACAATGTCGTCCAGGTACCGATAGTAAAACGGCAACTCTGACATGTGCTGCCGCCAGACAGATTCCAGCGCCTGCAATGTTTGCTGATCGGCGCTGCCTCTCAGTACAACCGTCACGCGCGCGTCCTGATTAAACGCCACCTCGGGATCCAGCGCACTGTAGTTCTCAGGTCGGGACAAGCGGATAACCAGGGGACTGACTGGAACCTGCAAACCATCGAAGTGAAAATCCCTGACCACGCCCACGACCGTCTCCGACCCTTCAATATCACCTGGCATACCGGTGCGCATTCCGACGGGGCTTGACCATCCCAGGGTTCGGACCAGGGTTTCGTTTACCACCACGGTTCGGCCTGAATCCGCCGCGCTCATTGAGCGCCCGGCCACCAGCTCCATGCCCATGGCCTGCAAGTAATCTGCACCCGCGTTCTGGAAAGACAGGAACATGGAGTCCATTTGTCCTTGCTCAGTCTCAACTCGCCAGTTTCCTGATGAAAAACCCACCGCTGGGTCGGCGGTAGAAAACGTTGTCGTCTGCACCTCTGCCAGTTGACTGAGGCTGTTGGCGAATGCGGGGACCCTGGCAATGGCCTGCGCCCCCTTGACGGTCAGCACCAGGCGATTCTCTTTCTCAAAACCGAGGGGCATATTGGCAATAAAATGCATCTGGCTCAGCACAAGCACGGTGATGGCGATGACCGAGATGGTGACGGCAAACTGAAACACAATAAGCGCTCTGCGCAGCAGGGGTTCACGCACACTGCTTTGCGCCGCGCTGGCGTGTGGTGATACCGACTGCATGGCAATCCAGGCCGCCGGATAAAGCCCTGCCAAAACACCCAACACCAAGGCTGCGAACAACACCGCACTCAACATCAGCGGCGAACGGTAGATGGCGAGATTCAGCTCACTGAGCAACAAAGCAGGCGCGCCGGTCTGCACCATGACCGCAATAACAAGCAGGGCGATGAGCGCGGCAAGCACAGCCAGAAACACGGACTCCAGCAGAAACTGTGCAATCAATGCACTGCGCCGGGCGCCCAACAACCGCCGCACGCCGACTTCCTTGAAACGGCGCGTTGCCCGGGCAGTCGCAAGATTTATATAATTAACGATCGCAACCAGCAGAATAAGCACACCAATCACGGCATAGGCATACACCATCAGCAAGTTGCCAACAGGCTGATCAAATTCTACAGCATGTCCAAAATGTACATCGGCAATTGGCGTAATTGCCATCGCGCTGTTGATACCACTACCACGCAGTACATCACCGGTTGTTTCCTGCCAGAAGGCATCAAAAAAAGACGAGAATCGCGCCAGGTCGTAATTTTCCGGCAACACAAAATAGGTATAGCTGTTAACCGTAAACAGCGCCATCACCGGATCGGTTGGTGACCGCGCGAAGCCAGGGCCGTGGATGGGCACCAGCACGTCATACTTCAAGTGGGAATTCCCTGGTACATCTTCGAACACCAGAGAGATGCGATAATCGTTGCCGTTGACGCTCACAATCTCCCCAACGGAGTTGTCACCGCTGAAGTGCATCTGGTTAAAGTGCTCGCTGACAGCCATGGAGTTCGGATCTGTCAGTGCGGTTTGTGTATCACCGTAAATGGCACGATGGCCAAACACCTCGAAGATGTTGGTATCCGTTCCGTACAGCGCCTCCTGATAAAAGACTTCGTCATTAACGGTCAGCAGCGAATTATCAGGCAACCCCTTAAACCGGACAAAGGCTTCGATATCGGGGTTTTGCAATGCGAGGGTTGGCGCAATAGCATCGGACATCAGGGCAAAGGTATTGGTGCCGCCCTGATTGATCAGATCTATTGTGGCCCGGTATATTTTTTTATGGCGCTCAGTGTGCTGGTCGTAAGTCAGCGACTGATACACATGCAGACTAATCAACAGGCAGGCGACGATGGCGACCGACAGTCCGGCCACGTTAATCGCCGCATAAAATCGTTCACGCTTCAGGCTGCGTAACATCAGTTTGAGATGAGTCAACATAACAACGCCCGCCTCTTAGATCGTGGCTGATTCGCTGACGATACGGCCGTCCAGCATACGGATGATTCGGCTGCCCACGGAGGCGTCTTCCGGTGAATGCGTCACCATGACGATGGTCGTGCCTTCCGCATTCAACGCGCTGAGCAGGCCCATGACTTCAGCGCCATGTTCGCTGTCCAGGTTGCCCGTCGGTTCGTCGGCCAGTATCAGTTTGGGGGTGTTGACGATGGCCCTGGCAACAGCGACCCGCTGTTGTTGCCCGCCAGATAGTTGCCGGGGAAAATGTTTGAGGCGATGCGCCATGTTCATTTTCTCCAACACAAATTCCACCTTTTTCTTGCGCTCTGCCGCGGGTGTCTTGGTGTAGATCAAAGGTAGTTCGACGTTCTCGTAGACATTGAGCTCATCGATCAGGTTGAAGCTCTGGAAGACAAAACCGATGTTGTGTTTGCGAAGGGCTGAACGTTTGCGCTCAGAGTAACCGGCAACATCCTCACCCATGAACCAGTAAGCACCACCGTCCGGGTTATCGATCAATCCCAGAATATGCAGCAAGGTGGACTTGCCACAGCCCGACGGACCCATAATGGAGGTGAACTCACCTTCACTGACGCCGAACTCCACTGCTTCCAGCGCCGTGGTTTCCACTTCATCAGTGCGGAACAGTTTGCTGAGGTTTTCCGTTTTTATAATCATTTATTATTCCTTTGGTACCGGCTTTCGCATCATATAGCCTTTGCGCAGCAAGTTCTGCGCCAGATACATAAGTTGTTTATTTTCAAATTGTTAAGCTGTTTCCGTGTCTACAGAAAACTACAACTGTTTCATCATGGCACAACGCAATTGCCCCGTTATGAAACACTTTAGGGGCGTTAACCCTAAAAAGACAAATAACGATGCTCCCCTTGCAACCGGCTTACCCTCGCAAATACTGGACTTGCCCCACTCTTTTGTTCTACTTTGAAACAAATCAACCGCTTCTACCCGGTGAGGACGTACTCAGCCCGTGTCAGACCTGAACCCACAACGCATTCTGGTAGTCGATGATGACCAGGACGTATTACTCAGCGCTCAGATCATCCTGAAGGCGGCGTTTCCCGACGTTCGTTGCCTGGCCAACCCCGCCCAGCTGGAAACGGAACTGCCGACCTTTAATCCGGATGTGGTGCTGCTGGACATGAATTTTACACGCGGACTGGTCGGCGGTGATGAAGGTTTATACTGGCTGGACTACATCAAGCAGTTTGATCCCCGAATCCAGGTGGTCATGTGCACCGCCTACGGTGAAGTAGATCTGGCAGTGAAAGCCGTCAAACTGGGCGCCGCTGATTTTGTGCAGAAGCCCTGGCTCAACGAAAAACTTATAGCCACAGTCAGCGCCTGCGCCAGGCTGGGCCAGTCCGAACGTGAAATCGACAAGTTGCGCAACACACGCCGGGCAATGGACAGTGCCACGCACAAGGCATCAGAGCTGGTCGGCCAGTCAGCAAATTTTAAAGCGGTGCTCGACCTGATCGACCGCGTTGCGCCGACTGATGCCAATGTGCTGATCACTGGAGAAAACGGCACCGGCAAAGAGCTGATTGCCCAGGAGATCCATCGCCGCTCACAACGCGCAGAGGGTCCGTTGGTATCGGTGGATGCAGGCTCTCTGTCGCCCTCCCTGTTCGAGTCTGAAATGTTTGGCCATGTCAAAGGTGCGTTTACCGATGCACGCAGCGATAAACCCGGCAAGTTTGAACTCGCCTCGGACGGCACCTTGTTTCTGGACGAGATCGGCAACTTGAGTCTGGATATTCAGGCTAAATTGCTGCGCGCGCTGGAGTCGCGACGCATCACGCGTGTCGGTGGTACCCGGCCCGTTGCCATCGACATCCGGTTGGTCTGCGCCACCAATATAACAAGCGAACAACTGGCCGACCCGTCTCGATTTCGACAGGATTTGTTGTACCGAATTAACACTGTGGAAGTAACGTTGCCGCCACTTCGCGAGCGGCAGGAAGACATTCCATTGCTGCTCCGTCATTTTCAAGCCGTCTACGGCCACAAGTATGGCAAGCCCGATACACACCTTTCGTCCGCTGCGCTCAAGCAATTAATGGCGTATCGCTGGCCGGGCAATATCCGCGAACTCAAACATGCCACCGAACGCGCCATCATTGTGGCGGTGCGCAGCGAGCTTAGCCTGGAGAATTTCCTGACCGGCGCACTACAGATAGCGCCGGTACCTGAGGATCTGAACCTGGAGTCGCTGGAGCACAAAACAATACTGCGAGCCATGCAACAATATCGCGGTAACCTGACGCAGGTTGCCAAAGCAGTGGGGCTGGGCAGAACCACGCTGTACCGCAAGCTGGAGAAATATGGCATCGTTAACGACCAGGTTTAAAGGACACCGTTACCAAACCGTGCTCAACATAGGCTTGTTGCTGGCGTGCGCGTTTGCGAGCAGCTATCTGATCCTTGTCGGCGCCTGGTCTGGCGCAGTAATACTATTGCTCGGTACAACAATCCTCATCGCAATGCGCATGATTCGGCAGGTGAATAAACAACAAAAAAGCTTTGCCCAGTTCATCCGTAATATTGCCCACAATGATTTCTCCACCACAACATTGTTGCACGGCGCTGATGACGCTACGGCCGACTTTCTCGCCGCGCAGAAAACTCTGATCGACAAGTACAAACAATTAAAGGCAGAAAAATCCGCCCAGCATGAATATCTGGATCGGGTCGTTGAGCATGTGGATACAGCACTGCTGTGTTTTGATGAAGCTGGCAAAGTCGTGATTGCCAACCGCTCTGCCAAGGAGCTGCTGCAGGTCTCGTTACTGATTAATATGCATCAGATAGACGCCGCCTGCCTTCTTTTGGGAGAGGCAATGCGATCCCTAAATCCGGGGAAAAGCCAGTTATTGAAAGTCGTGATCGGTACAGAGACCATGCAACTGCTGCTATCCGCCAGAGACTTCAAGCTGCTGGGGAATCCGCACAAGCTGGTGTCGATCCAGAATATCCAGGCAGCAATTGATGAAACTGAGATTGCCAGTTGGCACAAATTGATCAAAGTACTGACTCACGAAATCATGAACTCCATGACACCCATCGTGTCACTTAGCAGCCATCTGGAAAAAAATCTACAGGATGATCACGACACCGATATGGGCAGAGGTATCCGATCCATTGCTTCGCGTAGTCAGGGCCTGCTGCGCTTTGTAGAGTCGTACCGCTCCCTTAGTAACCTGCCTGCACCTGTTCCTACTGAGATAAACATGGCCGATCTATTCGATCGAATCACTCTTTTGATCGAGGATCGTCTGTCGAGCCATGGCTGCACTTTGTCTATTGATGTCAACCCACCCAGCATGACGATAATTGCCGACCGTCACCAGGTCGAACAGATTCTGCTCAACCTGCTTGCTAACGCGGTGGACGCCGTCATCGAGCAACCGTCGCGCCACATTCGTCTGAAAGCTTATGTAGACAGTCGGCGCCGGCCAGTTATATCGGTCACTGATACCGGGAGCGGCATACCTGAGAAACAATTGGATGATATTTTTACTCCTTTCTTTACTACTAAGGAAACCGGGTCTGGCGTTGGGTTGAGTCTGTCCCGGCAGCTGGCTCAGCTGAATCATGCAGCGCTGACTGTCCGCAGCGAAGTGGGGGAAGGCAGTTCGTTCTTATTGGTCTTTGAGCGGAATAGGTCGGGCTCGTCGTCCTGGACCATATGCCCGCTGGCATAAGTGACGGACTATGCATCGGCAGCTAGTTCAGAGACTGACTGGGATGTCGCTGCGAAGTAGTTTACCACTTGCCACTCCTGACGAGTCTCCGAGACCCATTCGCCTGGCGTGCGGACGACCCATAATTGGATCCCCCGGCTTGAAAACCCGCAACTCTCCTTGCCCCGTAGCGAGAAATATCGGCACCCCGGTGGTTTCCGCGAGTCGTGTGTCGGTCGAGGAGAAATAGCTGCGGCGCCAGTGCACCGAACCGTGTGTGTGCCATATGGCAACTAACTGGCCGCCCTGCGGAAGTCGAATACGAACAGTGATTCGGTCTCGGCTGGGGGTGCCGCCACTGACGGTATACCCGAAAAGTATTTCACCGTTGATGGTCTGCCGGAAGATGCCTCCCATAAATTCCCGATCCTCTCGCACGGACATTGGATTGTAGCTCCTGCTGGCATTCAGCACGGCATCACTTACCGAGCCAAAAGTCGCTGAGTGCACTGTGTCGGCTTCGGCAGAGCGCGCAGTAGCAACGGCGGCCAGTAAAGTCAGGGCTATGAGTGCAACGAAGTGTCTGTCTAGCATTTTGAGATCCTCCTTTTGACAGAAGGATCTCGTGCACCAGCACACAAGACCTGCGCAAAAACTTAAACATACGGCCGAATTATTCGGGCAATCTCGTGAAATCTTCGGAGACTCATTGATTGGCTTTTTTGGCCAAAAACTGGCTTCTGTCACCACTGCCCGGCTTGACTACCTACCGTAAGTGCCTGTTCCCACATGGATTGGTTCTTGGCACAAATTCTGCAAATCTGCAAAAGCCAAGAAAGTTATGGAGATACATGCGGGACTGTAAAGTTAAGTTTCGAATCAATAGCAGCCATTACGGCACTCAAGGAAGTAGGTGAAAAAATCGCGATGACCATTCAAGAAACAGAAATGCAATTCACTGGCGATGGTTACGCGTTGGGCGCCTGGCGGGTGTGGCCGGACAACGGCATCCTGGTGACCGACGGACATGCGGTACACGTGGAACCAAAGGTGATGGAAGTACTTATGTGTCTGATCAAGGCCGAAGGGTGCCTGGTCCCCCGTGAAGTGCTACTGGAGTCAGTGTGGGCGGATGTAGTGGTCAATGAAGAGGTGGTGACTCGCGCTGTATCTGAACTGCGTACCTTGCTCGGTGATGTGGGGCGACCCAGGCGGTATGTAGGCACCATCCCAAGGAAGGGCTATCGACTGCTGATGAAGGCGGTGCCGATAGAAACTACGCCGGGAACGTCGCAACATCACGAGGCGAAACAGTATTTAATTGACAACGCTGCAACCCGTAGGCGTCCGACTCTGGCTTTACCCGCCGGCTTCAGGCTGGCCGGGCGCATTGCTCACCGGGGAGCAGCAGCGACTGGATATATCATAATGATCTTCCTGTTGCTTGCATTGCTGATCCAAACCGATAGTGCCCCCAATCCCCCGCCTGACGCCAGAACAGATACCAGACCGGCAACCGTGTTAGATCTGCAGTTAACCCAAACGACTCAGGTGGTAAACTTATTACGGCAGGTATTAGATATTATTGACTAAGACTGATTTCAGCCATCGGAATTTGGTTAGATAAGGCGGTGTCACCGCGAATTTTCTTTTGCTTTTCCTACGTATTTGCTCTAAAACCATCATCTAATGCAGTAACGATGCCCACTGGCTCATGGGTGGTGTTCGGTTTAGCAACAGCAACTACACCGGGAACAGCAAATGACTGACACAAGCGAAAGCAAACAAGAAAAAGAACCGCATACGCCACCGCCCGTCTTTAACCCCTATTCAACCGCCCGCGCCAGGAATTACGCGCTCGGCGTACTCACCGTTGTTTACAGCTTCAATTTTATCGACCGGCAATTATTATCCATCCTACAGGAGTCCATCAAACTGGAACTGTCGCTTTCAGACAGCCAATTGGGTTTGTTGACCGGATTTGCGTTTGCCATGTTTTATGTCACTGCAGGCATACCCATCGCGCGCTGGGCCGATCGTGGCAACCGGCGGAATATTGTTGCCCTGGCCATCGGTGTGTGGAGCTTTATGACCGCCATCAGTGGCTTTGTGCAGAACTATCTTCAGCTGTTGCTGGCGCGTATCGGCGTAGGGGTCGGCGAAGCGGGCGGCAGCCCACCCTCTCACTCGATTGTGTCAGACATATACCCGCCGGAGAAAAGAGCGACTGCGCTGTCAATTTACTCGACAGGTGTCAACATCGGTATCCTGTTTGGATTCTTGTTTGGCGGCTGGCTTAATGAATTTTTTGGCTGGCGCGTTGCCTTTGTGGTTGTGGGCTTACCCGGCATCCTGATCGCATTGCTGATTCGGAAAACGTTAGCCGAGCCGATCCGTGGGCTGAATGAAAACAAACAGGCCCCCGAAGCATTGGTGCCTTTTAAGCAGGTATTGGCACTACTGTGGAGCAGAAAATCATTCCGTCATATGGCGCTGGCAGCTGGGCTCAATGCATTTGCCGCCTACGGCACACTGAATTGGCTGGCGTCCTTTTTTATCCGCAGTCACGGCATGACAACCGGTGAACTCGGCACCTGGCTGGCCCTGTCGACCGGGCTGTTTGGTGCAATAGGCGTTTTTGCTGGCGGTATCCTTGCGGACAAACTGGCGCCGCGCGACAAGCGCTGGTATATGTGGCTGCCTGCCATCGCGGGCTTTATCAGTTTGCCTTTTACGCTGGCGGTCTATTTGACATCAAGCCAATACACGGCATTGATTCTTGCCTTTATACCAGGTTTGCTGTTTAACGTTTATCTTGGCACTACCATCGCTACCTCGCACGCCCTGGTTGGGCAACGCATGCGCGCCACCGCCTCTGCGATTTTGTTCCTGATACTCAATATTATTGGTCTCGGTCTTGGCCCCTGGTCAGTCGGCATGCTGAGTGACTACCTGTTGCCGACACTGGGTAACGAGTCGCTGCGTTATGCCATGGTCGCATTAATACCGACGGTACTGTTCTGGTCGTCTTGCCATTTTTATCTGGCGTCAAAAAATTTGCGTGCGGACCTTTTGGCTGCCCCGGACTGATTTTTTTCGATTCAGGCCATTTCAAGCCTCTCCTGCGCGAGACGTCACCAGGAGAGGCGAGCGGTTACACGCGTCCCATCAACGTGCAACGAAAACGACCAGCCATTGCGCTCACACAACCGTTGCACGATACCCAGACCCAGGCCATACCCGTTAAACGACGAGGCATCAGTCGGCAGTTGCCCTTCATCAGTGATACTGCTCACCTGATTGGCGACTAATAGTTCGTGCTCTTTGATGAGAATCGTGATCGGTCCCTGACCCTCGAGAGTGTGCTCGAACGCATTTCGCACCAGATTATTTACTACAACAGCAAAGGCCGGGGGATGTCCGCAGATCCTGGGTTTTGCTAGATCGTGCAAAACAACATCGATGCACTTGCCGCTCAGCAGGTAGCGCTGCTGGTCTATCGCCCGGCTCACCAACGGCATCACTAAAAACTGCTCGTCATATAGTCCGTTATCCGATTCGCGAGCAAGGCACAAAAACATTTCAATCGTGGTTTTCATGTCGAGCGTGGCCCGTCTCACGCGATCGACTACCTTTACATCGGCCGCTGACAGATCGCTTTGTTCCAGCAGCTCAAGCGCGCCTGTTATGACCGTGATCGGCGTCCGTAACTCATGACTGGCTGAACTGGTAAAGTCTCGCTCTCTCACAACAAATGCGCTGATACGCTCAAGCGTCTTTTCAATCGTCCCGGCAAGCATACCAACCTCATCATCGCCGAACCGACTGGACTCTATGCGTTTGTGATCTCCGACTGTTAGATGTTCCAGATCGATGTCGGCGACCATCTGGGCGAGTTGTGTGACCGGGGCGACTGCTCTCCGCATCACAATAACCCCCAGCCCGAAACCAAGAGCACCGAGCGTACCCACCACACCGGTGATAAAGAGCAACCACCACCAATCCTCTGATGACGCAGCCTCAATGCCGGCAACGTCGAAAACCACAAATGCGTGTTGCTGTTCATTGTCGGTAGCCAGCTTTTCATTGTCGATAGATAGCACCGCGACATGAAACTCCTCGGCACTGAACTCGTACAATCCCTCACCGGGGTTTGTCTGTCCCCATTCCCTGAGTGACTCCGGCAGGCTACGAGCCTCATCGTATCCACGTATATTCATTGGCAGAGAGGGGTAGCTTTCGGCGGCAAGCTGTAGCTGATTCACCAGCGCACGGTCTTCGCTCAACCTGATCGCAGCGAAGAAAGCGAGCCCCCAGGCCACGCTGAGCGTGGCAACACAGACCGCAAATGCAATGGCGACGCGCTTGCGCAAACTGTGCCGGTACATCACTGAGAATCCTCTGCTGCGATTCGGTACCCGATGCGGTGCACCGTATGAATCAATGGGCTATCGAATGGCTCGTCGATCGCCTGGCGCAACCTGTACAGGTGCGAGCGAAGCGCGTCGCCATCGGGACGTTCGTCAGCCCACAACAGGGTTTCGAGATCATCACGAGCGACAACACACGGCGATTCTTCCATCAATCGTTGCAGTAGTCGCCTGCCGGCAGGCGTTAGATCGATACGTCTACCCGCGCGATGCGCTTGCAACGTGGACCTGTTCAAGGTCAGGTCACCAACAGTCAACAGTTTCTCAGCTTTCCTGTGGTTACGTTTGTACAGTGCCTGAAGTCGTGCATCCAGCTCCTGTAATGCGAATGGTTTGACCAGATAGTCATCGGCGCCTGCCTCAAATCCAGCAAGTTTATCCTCAAGCGTGTCTCTCGCTGTCAGCATAAGCACGGGGGTTTCTACGTCAGCGTCTGCTCGTAGCTTTTCGCAGACGCTCAGGCCACCCATCCTCGGAAGCATCAGGTCCAGAACAATAACGTCGTAGGTATTCGACAACACCAGGTGCATCGCGCTGATACCATCGTAGGCAAAATCCAGAACATAGCTGTACTTTTCCAGATACGTGGCAATGTTCCCGCAAATGTCGCGGTTGTCTTCGACGATCAACACTCTGATCGGCGCCACACCAAGCGGGTTTACCATCTGCTGTTCTCCCTTACCAGGCCGGGTTACCAAGCATAGTCCAGACGCAGGCCGATCAGCGGCTCGGCTTCGCTTTCATCTTGCACTTCAACACCTCGGCGATAGTCAAACTCGTTGTCGTCGCTCGACGAGGCTGCTGTTGCGTTGATGACATCGAGAAAGGCTGTGACATCGATGGGACCAAATGCGCGCCGATAGTCTACGCGAACGTTCACCAGGCTGTAACTGCTTTTGCGGCCGACATTGCGCTCTGTGATCTCTTTCGAGTAGCGTAGAGGTTGTCCGGCTCCCAGTACGTCTGAGTGTATAATAAAGCGGTCGTCTGGTCTGCCGGAAAGATACTTATAGCGTCCGGCGACCTTCCAGCGGTCGCTGATTTCCCAGGTCAGGCCGAGGGTGGCGACATGATCGCGGCTGAATTCGGCGGCCACATCACCACGTCCGTCCTTTCGGTCGACCACGGCATCGTTGTAAGAATAGGTGGCTGTTGTGTAAATGCCTTCGCGAATCGTACCGTTGACGACGATATCAGCACCATACGAAGTGCCATCACCAATATTTGCGAATGTTCCGTTTGCCCGATCAAGATCGACCACCAGCTTGTCCAGATTCTGATAATAAGCTTCAGTCAACACCGACCAGCTGCTGTTCGGGAAATATTCAAAGCCGACACTACTGTGCATGATTTCTTCGGTTTTGAGTTTGTTCGACTGGTTAGCGGCAAGCTGTAAATACCGTGGCGACTGGTGAAAAAGTCCTGCGGTTGCAAAATACCTGAACGTTCTACTCGGCCGCCAATTGACACTGAATCTGGGCGACACGACGCTCTCGTCCGCAAAACCGTCCCGTTCGAATCGCAGGCCGGTGCGAATATCCCAGTCACCGCGCTCAAAAACCTGATCCACGTAACCGGCAAAGTTCGTTTCTTTCTGATTGAGTGAAGAGTTGATGTCGTCGGGAGTCAACACAATATAACGTTGATCGGGGTCTTCTCTAAAGTCATCGTCGTCGTAGATAAACTGGTTCCAGTCGCCGTCCAGGACAGTTTCATAGTCCAGTTCAATTTGCGTTGCCCTAATGCCGGCACCGAACACGCCCCATTGATTCACTGTCTCGAAATCGCTGCGCCAGCCGATCTCTGTCTCGTCTTCACCGACGGTAATAATGTCCTCCCGCACCGGGAAGCTGGACGCAGGCGATCCCTCGGGTACAAGATCAGGAAATGCTTCGCCCTCTGAACTGATCTTGTCGCTGGTGCGGTAGTAAAGCTTGTTGGTCCACACTGCTTCGTCACCGACCAATGATCGCAATGTCAGACCGTACAAATCACTATCCTGCTCAGCATCCTGTAGCGCAGCATCTTCGAAGTTGGGCGACTCGCTTACGTGAGTTACGTCGCGCGTATAGTCCTCGTGTGTATCCATCAGAAGAATTTCGAACGTGTTGTTCTGGTTGATGGGGATGACCGACTTCACGATGATGTCTCTTAAGACAGGCTCGCCAATGTCCAGTTCTTCGATCGTCTCGAAAAACGAGCCAAAGTCCAGTCGCCGGGCAGAAACGAGCAACGTAGAGTCTTCAGTGATACCTGCAGGGCCGTCGTAACCAACTTCATAACCGGCAAGGTCAAGGCGCAGACTTGCCGAAGGACTTGGATTGCCATCGGCAACTTCCAGTTTGAGTAGCGATGCCGCCCGGCCGCCATAAGCCGCCCCCCATCCACCCGGTGAGAACTCGGCGCCACTGACAACGTTTGGTGCGAAAACAGAGAAACGGCCGCCGCCACCAACATCTTCGTCTTCACCCAGTGTGGCATCAAAGTGCACCACTTTATCAAAGGGAAAGTCATCAACAAATAACAGGTTATCTCTTGGGCCACGGCCCCTGACGCTGAAGCTCGCGAATTCACCGGTGGCTGCCAGGCCAGGTAAACCGTCGAGCGAGAGGAGCGGATCTGCGCCACCGCCAACAGCACTTCGCAATGCTTCTCTGTCGAGATAGGTGCTGGAGGCGGACGCAAATCTATCGGCTTGCCGTGCTCGAACTACCATCTCCTCAATTGCCTGCTGCCTGAGTTCGAATTCGATCTGGACATTTTTGCGCGTAGCCACGCGTATGCTTGGCTCATACGAGGTAGCGAAGCCGCCTTTGGCGACGTTCACTGAGTAGAGTCCAGGGTCGAGCTGGTCAACGACGATGCGACCCTGTGGGTCAGTTTCGACGGATCGCGTGACACTGGTTTCACGTTCCGTAATCGTGATCTGCGCGGTCGAGAGTGGTCGGTCAGCCTGGTCTGTCACAACGACAGTCAGCGCGCCAGGCGCCTCGGCAGCGTGGGCAAAAAGTGGAAAACCCATCAGGAGCGCCAATAGCGTCAACCACGATACCTGTCTCAAATGCCTGCCCATAGTGTTACCCCTCCGAGAATCGGCCATATTTATTTGATGAACCGCTGGGAGGTTATCAGCACTAATGTGACTGAAACGTCGCTGAAATGTGAATGTTCTGTATTCCCCTAAAATCCGGGGCAGTTATAAGTAGAGAATTTCGATACTATTGATCTCTGCCATCATAACTACAGGACCCCGAATGAAACCCCAAACCAAAGGGCTGAAGCGCCTGATACACGCCACACGTTATTCCTTTCTCGGGTTGCAAGCACTGTGGCGACACGAGGCTGCGTTCCGGCAGGAGATTGTGCTGTCACTGCTACTGGTGCCCGTGATTATCATGGTTGACGTGACGCCGGCGGAACGTGCATTACTGGTGGCCTCTTTGCTCCTCATACTCATTACCGAGATGCTGAACACTGCCGTTGAGGTTGTCATTGACCGGATCGGTAGCGAAAACCATGAACTCAGTGGAAGAGCGAAAGACATAGGCTCTGCGGCTGTGATGTTCAGCCTGATTGGCGCGGCAATAATCTGGGGTATTGTTCTATGGCCGTTCTAGTAAATCCTTGTTTTCCCCGCGCAAAAGGTACAAAAATAACCTGGGGAATTAGCGCTCTAGCTTGCAACGATACGGCCAAAGCAACTGCTTCGACCGTATCTTGCAAAACCACGAGGTTTGCGCACCCCGAAGATGCCTACTCTCAATCAACGGTACCATTTATGTGATTGATAACGAATTCGTAGGCTCGCTCGCCAATGGACCGCCCAAGATCAGTGGCGACCTCAATAGCAGGCATGAAGTGAACGCCTGCCCAGAAGCGGCTGATCCCACAATCTGTTTCAAATTCGGTCCACGTATCCCAGGAAAGCTGCATATCCTGCATCGGCGTCACGCCGGGTTCCACGCGTGAGGCACCTTGCGGGATATCAACTGTCCAGCCCATTTCGTCAGTACCAAACGCCAGACGCATGGTTTCCGCATGCGCCGCACAAAAAGAGGCCGTCGCTGACGGGTACTCGGGGTGATCTGCGGCATTGAGATAACCCTTCCACTGATTACCGGGAATATCACTCACAGTTCCCTGCCCGGGCCCGCCCCAGGCGGTGACCGGCTGGTCGCCATAGAGATAGCTGATTGCACTGAAGGGTCGGACCGCATCGTGACGGGCTTTTTCGCGCCAGACAGCAATACCGGTATCAAATGCGGCTATATTTGTTGCCAAGTCCAGCCAGACAAATTCTTCAAGCGAAAGCAGTCGGGACTGGGCCATAAAAAGTATTGAGAACCCGAGACTCTCGAATTTATCGTTGAAAAATTCGCTGGCCATTTTTTGTGCGTCGGTGAGATTCGCTGATGCTTCCAGCACTTCGTCTGCCTGTTGCTTGTACGCAGCAAGGTCGGGGTTGCTGTCCTGTGGCGGCACCACCTGGTGTTGCTCAAGGTCGGAGATGACGTAAGGATCAGTATGTCCGTACTGTGGCGTCACGAACTGCTGAACCCGGAAGATACCGTTGCTAGAGGTGATGACAGCCGGCTGCCAACGACTCGGGTCGTTTAGCTCGTAGGCTGTATTGACTGGTTTGTATCCAGTTGAATTCGCGTAGGGTTGGCAGTTGAAACTGCAACCACCTTCATTCCCGAGCTGATTCATTCCGTCCATTTCCCGAGCGGCAACCAGCGCATTGCCTGCCGCATTTCCGATGCCGATTGGGTTATCCAGGGATGTCTGGTTGTCATCCGGATCGAGACCAACGTCCAGCATCATGTTCTGCCAGACCGGAGACTGTGCGGGCAACAGACTGTTGAGAATCCGGTATGAAGCATACATGATAGCGACGTTCCGGTTAGCGTCGGTGTGCTCCTCCTGGGGACGACGTCCGAGATCAGAGTAGACGCCCTGAGCTGTCGCATTGTAGGGCGCAATCGCATCAAACCAGGCGTTGGCGACCAGGGTCGTGATGCGCAGAACCAATGAGGCGTCATCTGCGCCCGGAGACACGAACTGGTATACCACGGGGATAACAGCTGGGATGACGACTTCGCCCGCGGCATTGCGTGTTTCGAAGTCAAACGCGGGATCCTCGGCCGCCAGGGCCGGACTCATAAAGGCGCTCAGGATGAGCGAGAATGCTGCAATTCGAATACAGAACATAGAAATTCACCTTGAAATTTTTAGAAGAAACTATTTTTTGATGATGGAATCATCGTATTTATTAGGTATTTAAGTTATGCCTGCCTCCTTTCCGGATCAGTACGCCGAAATCTCCAAAGTTGCTTTAGATACTACTGCCTCTTAAATTGCCTTGGGATTAGCGGCGCGACGCGTCCAGCGACACCTGCACCTCGGCCTCACTGGTATCCTCTCAGACCAGGTTGTTGATAGAATCCAGCAACGAAATCCCGGGTTCCTGGCCGCCACGCGATTGTATTTTCATCTCCCGCGTGCCACTGACCAAAAAACCAAAGGAACAAATTATGTATATTTGGATCCTTTTGACTGCTAAGGGTAGAGATAGAGATACTGGCGGCGTCCGTCGGGGTAGCGCACTTCAAAGTCCGTCGCACCATTGCCCGTGAGGTCGCCCTGTTCTATCAGGATCGTGTTGTCCCGCGTAGCGCTGCCACGAACCACCGTGTACGCCATCAGGCCGCGCACCTCCTGGCCGTCCAGCTCCACCGTGATGATGCCCCATTCATTTATACGCACATTGTCCGCACCGGGTAGCGCCCGGATCGTGGTGCGCAAAGCCACCCAGTCCGCCGGCACAGGCACGATGTCCTGCTGCATCAGGTTGCCGTTATCGTCCTCGAACAGCACTGAAAACGCGATAAGCCCTCCCATGCCTGGCACGACATACTCCACTACGCCGGGCGAATCACCGCGGGTGGCGGGAACAGATAACAGATCCGGACGACCCGCGTTGTAGGTCTCACCGACGTCGGTCAGAGCCAGCACATTGCTTTGTCTTTCTGTATCGGACCCGGTAACACCTGTGTCTTCGTTCTCAATCACCATATTGCCGTGCTCATCATAGCCCGTCAGTGCAAGGCCTGCACGGGCCAGGAAATCACCAAAACCATCTTTGTCCTCAAGAGCTGGCAAGGCAATCACCACGCGAGTACCGGTGACGATACGCACATTGCCGTCCTCGTCAATCGAGGTGCCCGGCACCATGTCGGGCCCGGCCTTGCTCACCGACACCGGTACCACAGACGCAGAGAAGCCGTTGCCGCGCAGCCACAACTCACCCGTGGTTTCATCCTGCTCAAGCCGGTTACCCTCGGTATCAAAACCATCCAACTGCCTGATCGACGCCAGAACACCCTGACTCTGGCCCGACACGACATCCCCACGTAGATTCACCACCGAACGCTGATCACCATTCACCCACGGTATGCTCCCCATGCTCGCGGTAAGCTCCTGACCAGCTGGCAGGGAACTCTCCGATTCAAAGCGCACATTGGCGCCCAGTTTAACGCCGGGCTCCAGCACGGTTTCGGGACCAATCATTACATTTTCCAGCCGCGCCCCGCTGACCACCTTCGCACCGTCAATACGCGCCGTTGAACCAGCATCGCCACTGACCTGCCCGGACACACGACCACCGCTGATCGAACCAGTGCCGCGCATCGTCACAGTGCCGGTCACCTCGCCGCGGTTCTGCACACTACCCACAATGGCGCCCCCATTCAGCACCCCCTGTTCCGTAATGGTTGCATTACCGGACAAGGTATCGTTGCGGGTCTCGCCGGAAACCACTGTCACGACTGGGGGTGCGGGGGGTGGTGCAGGGGGTGGTGGGCGTACGCTCACGGTCATGCTGACCACGACATCATCCCTGCCATCATCAAGGCGGATTTCCAGAGTCCGTTCACCGGTGGTCGGGGAGGCAGCCGAATTGTCATAGAGCACGGACTGCACGAGGATTCGCACCCGGTCCGGCGTGGCGTCACCGTTGAGGTTGACCACCAGATCCTGACCTTCGGCGATGTCGTTGCCCAGGGTGCCGATCACCACTGAGTCCACGCTGACCTCGGCGTCTTGCTGGTCGCCGGAAAGCGCCACGTCGCCGTCATTACGAAAGGTCAGCAGATCCTCCAGCGGCTCACCGCCATCGGTGATGGCCACGGTCAGCTTGCCGCCATCAAAATCAGCATTATCCGGGTCGGAAAGTTCACTGTCGCTATTGTCATCCAGCAAGACCGCGTCACCGCCGACAACAAAGGTCACCGAGCTGTCATCGATATTGTTGAGCCCGGGCGGTTCGTTGAACGCCAGCACCGTAATGGTATCGCTTTGAACCGTGTCCATACCCGACGTCGAGGCTAGCAACCGAATATCCGTTGTGCTGGCGGTTGCATAATTGAATGTCAGACCCGTAAACTCCGCCACGCCATTGGTCAGGCTGATGGTCACGGTGTCGGCCTCGCTGTCTGCATCATCGCTGGCGGACAGCGTAGTGGCCCCTGACCCTTGCACCGACAGGGTGATGTCGCCACTGTAATCGGTGTCCACCACACGGTAGGCGTCGATGGCCTGCACGATAGGCACCGTCGTGAAGGCGGCATCCACACCGGAGACAGGCTCTGTCGCAACAGGCTGCTGCACAAAGCGAAGACGGGTCGCCACCGCATCGGAGGTGATCGGATCTGACTCGCCCGTCACGGATCTGCCATTCACCGTCGCGGACATCCGTAATGTGAAGGTTTCGTTGTCCTGGCTGGCGAAATAGTACAACCCGTGGTACGCGGCCCCGCCTTCGATCGGAAACCCATAAGCAGGATATACTTCGCCTTCTCCTTCACCCTTGCCCAGGGTAGTGCTATACGAATTCCAGTCATCGAAATCGTCGTCCACATTGCCGAAATCGTCCCGGGCCTGCACTGCCGGTGCCGGCATCATCATTTTACCGGAAACGACATCATCCGGCTGCGCGGTGAACACGAAGTGCGTGGCTTCGACATCCACATACACCATGGTCTCCAGCATTTGCCCGGAGAGCATACGTGTGCCGCCATCAGCAAGAACAACGGCATCCCGGCCCCGGATCTCAAGCTTGATTGCCTCTCTTTCGGCCAAGTCGGTAATGTCGTTGAAATGGGCGTCAATGGTATAGGTCTGCTCGGTACCGTTGTCGATCACAATATCGGGCACATCAAACGTGATCGCCCTGGCGCCTGAGTCGTAGACCCCGATCACACCGTCACTACCCGGCCCGTTGAGGCGCCAGGTGATCTTCCCTGGATAAAATGCGTCGAAACTCCTCAACGCCTTAAGCTTGATCTGCGAAACATCCAGTACCGCTGAACTGCCTTTGTCCTCATTGACCAGTGTGAATTCGAGAACCTCAACCGCATTCTCGGCCGACGTGACGCTGGTCGACAGGTGCACCGGAGCGATATGGCGCGGCCCGGCAACAAGACGCCCGCTTCGGTTGCCATCCCCCACGCTGCCCCGGACGACCACATTGCCGTTGGGTCCATCGGGTTTGTAACTACCCCCGCCCGCGCCGAGGAAAAGCACGCCGGTAGCAAACTTGCTCAGCCCGGCACCGGCCTTGTTGTCACTTATCAGTTTGTCATTGATTTTGTTGTACTGGGCTTCGTCAAAGAAGCCGTACACACGGAATGTGACACTGGAAACATTCTTGTACTCGTCTCCCAACTCGGCATACAGCCGTTCTTGCACGATCCTTCTGCCATTACCGGTTTCAGGCGTCTTCACCGAGGCAATATAATCCTCGCCCCCGAAACCCTCGATACTGGAGTACAGCCGGAAATTGCGCGGCCCTGTGTATTTCAGTTCAATCCAGCTGCCATCATCGAGGTCTTCACGGTACTCGTTGCCCACACCCACGGCAACATCATCAAGATTGAGTACGTGGCCAGGCTCCGCCGACACCGTCCACTCATAATAGACCGCGCCCATCTTCGACGCCGGCGGCCATCTCTCAACCCATAGATTGCTTTTTACACCCCCCCAGCGCCCCTGCTCGAAATGACCATAACCGTCACTGCTGCTAACCGTGATGGGCGATGCGTCCACATTAGCGGCAACGCCCCAGCTCGGGGGATTGAGACCGTTTCCGTCCCAGGAGCTCAAGGCGCCAATGTCATACTGCACCAATGTCTCGCTGTGTGCAGAGGACATGAACAGGGCTGAGACCAAAAAAGCCAAACCTGACAGGACTGAGTACTTCATGAAAATAATCCGGTAGTTTCGCTGGGATGATAAAACCCAAACTATACGCGGCATTGCGTGAAGCCATTTGACGCTATGCATCAGTATCCTTGACTCTACGCCTCAACTTCTTGCGCGGGAGCAACGCCTGCAAAGTGCATCTTCTGATCAACAATTGGTTCTGCTACATTGCGCCAACAATTGTGAGATTTCGCCAGGCGTCACTTGGCAAAACGGAAAAACTGCCTAAAGAACAAAGAGTTATTTACTGGTATGATTTTTGCTTTTCCCTGATAGGTAACAGGATGAGCACTGAGATTGGCAATAAATAGTCATCTCACGATTTTCAGGAGAACAAATGCGCACAATTGGCAATATTATCTGGTTCCTCTGCGGAGGCCTGATCATGGGACTGACATGGTGGCTGGTCGGCCTGATCGCATTCGTGACCATAATAGGCATTCCCTGGGGCCGGGCCTGCTTTGTCATCGGGGAGTTTTCGTTTTTCCCCTTCGGCCGCGAAGCCATCACGCGCGCCGAGCTGGATCAGTATGATATTGGCACCGGTGTGCTCGGTGTGCTGGGGAATATCATCTGGTTCCTGCTAGCCGGGCTCTGGCTTGCGATCGGGCACCTGATGATGGCACTGATCTGTTTTATCCTGATCATCGGCATTCCATTCGGCATCCAGCATCTCAAACTGGCAGGCCTGGCGCTGGCCCCCATCGGCAAGACCATCATCGATTCGCAATATGCCCAGGCGATGCGAGCAGGGGCGATACCCGTTCCCGGAAAAGACTAACAGGCTGTCCGGCCTCTGGTGTTAACCCTCACACTCCGGAGAATCCAGCACCTGTCGCACTTTGGCAACAAGATCCGCGCGACGGTAAGGTTTACCAAGCAGGTTCACGCCCGGGTCAAGCCGGCCCTGATGCACAATCGCGTCCTCGGTGTAGCCGGAGGTGAACAGCACCTTGAGTGCGGGTTGCCGCAGTCGGGCGGCATCGGCAAGCTGTTTGCCATTCATGCCGCCGGGCATCACGACATCGGTAAACAGCAGGTCAATCCGCCAGCCACTGTCCATGATGTCGAGCGCCTCGGCGGCGGAGGCTGCTGCTTTGACCTGATAGCCCAGCCCGGCCAAGTTGTGTCGCCACGTGCTGGCGAACCAGTTCATTGTCCTCGACCACAAGTATGCTCTCTGTTCCGCCCACCACTCCGACTGCCGCAGTCAGCGTATTTTCCTGCACGGCCCGTTTGTTCACCGCCGGGAAGTAGAGCCTGACTGTTGTGCCTTCACCAGGCTCCGAGTAGATCTGGGCCTTGCCGTTGGACTGCCGCACAAACCCCCATACCATCGACAGACCTAGCCCGGACCCCTTGCCGACTTCCTTGCTGGTAAAGAACGGCTCAAACGCCCGCTCCAGGATATCCCGCGACATTCCGCAGCCATTGTCGGTTACCGCGATGACCACGTATTGTCCCGCTTTCATGTCCTCAAAGTGCAGCAGATCATCATCTGCAAGTGTCACGTTTTTTGCTTCGATCGTCATTCGTCCGCCATCGGGCATGGCGTCGCGGGCATTAATCACCAGATTCAGCACAGCATTTTCGAGCTGACTCCGGTCCACTTCGACAGGCATCACATCACTGGCGATCTTGATCCCGATCTCGATATCCTCATCGATTGTGCGGCGGATCAACCCTTCGATCCCGCTTAGCAATTCGCCCGGATCAAGGTGTTCTGGTGTCAGCGCTTGCAGTCGCGCAAAGGACAGCAGGCGACTGGTCAGGTTGGCGCCGCGCTCTGCTGCCTGTATGGTGTTTTTGGCCAGTGCATGTGCGTCCGGATTGTTTGTGTTAATGTCGGCGAGCGCCTCAGCACTGCCCAGAATGATGGTCAGCAGGTTGTTGAAGTCGTGAGCGATGCCGCCGGTCAACTGCCCCACAGCCTCCATCTTTTGTGACTGTCGCAGTTTCTGCTCCAACGCCCGCAACGCCGTGACGTCGGTAGTGCTGCCAATCACCCTGATCGGTTTACCGGATTCATCGCGAAGGACCAGGCCGCGGGAAGCCACATCCAGCGTGCGACCATCTGCGCACATGAAACGGTATTCACTGGTCCAGTCACTCTCGCCACGCTCAATCACGCGATCGAAACTATTGACTACCCGGCTACGTTCATCAGGGTGAATCCAGTTCTGACAGGATCTTAAATCAGTGTCGGGTCCCGCCGGGTCATAACCGAAGGTGGTGAGCAATGAATCACTCCACCAGACCTTGCCGGTCAACAGGTCAGCGTCCCAGATAAGATCATTGGTTGCCAGACCCAGCAATCTGAACCGCTCCTCGCTGACTCTCAGAACAGCAGCGCTGCGATCGGCCTCTTCTGCCCTGGCCGCACGCTGAACTTCTTCATCACGGTGTCGGGTAAAAAAACCGAAACACATCACAAAGATGTAAAAACTGAACAGGAAGGTCACCATCGCATCCAGGGCTTCAATGGCAATGGGCACCGTCGGATGCGCCAGCACATAGGCTGCCATCGGCAACGGACTCAGACTGACCAGAGTACTGATCGCGCGTTTGTGGAAACCGAAATTGGTGAACTGGTGAAACACAACCAGCGGAAAAAACCAGACCAGGTAGGGAATAACCCGCACCAACTCTTCAGTAGCCTGGTAAACAATAATGGCGCCAGCGTTGAGGTGAAAAGCGAAATAAACCGTCAATAAACCAGTGATTACACTGATCACCATGGCTGGCTTCACCCACAGCAGAATCATCAGGCCGCTGGTAACCGTGCCCAGGATGCCGATAAGCCAGGCATCCGGTCCGATGACGGATCCGGACCAGATACCGAATATCACCCCCAGCATGGCGCCGGCGAAGCCTACAAGCAAAGCGATCAGCACGACATTGCGCGCCTGTCGCTGACGGCGGGCAGCACTTGCGTTCTCGGGTGGAGTCATTGGTAATGGCGCCTTTGGGTGGTCTGGCATGCGATATAGAGATACGTTTGTTCTCTGGTTGCCATATGACAACTATGCCACAATCGGCGAATAATATAAAAAACCAGGCAAGATCATCATGCTTGCCCGCTGGAGTGCGGTAAATGAGTCAGTCGGTTAATCAACAGTACAAACGCCTGTTCAAGGCCTCGCCCGGCAAGATTCTGGTATTACGGCCTGACAGTTTCGAGATCATTGCCGTCACCGATGAATACCTCAAGGCGACCATGACAAGGGAAAGCGACATCGTCGGCAAAACCCTGTTCGAGGTCTTTCCCGATGATCCCGATGACCCACAGGCAGACGGCGTCGCCAGCCTGTCGGCCTCCCTGTCCCGGGTCCGGTCCCTGAAAGCACCAGATATCATGGGTGTACAGCGCTACCCGGTCCATCTTCCCGACGGTTCTTTCGAAGAGCGGTTCTGGAGTCCGGTCAACAGCCCGGTGCTGGATGACGCCGGTGACATTGAATTTATCATGCACCGGGTTGAGGATATCACCACCATAATCCAGAAAGGCATTATTTCAAAGCCCGTCTCTGCCGTCAGCGATAGTGATCTGCTTGCCTTCCAGGACATCCTGCTCAGGTCGAAGGAGCTCAGGCAGGCGCTGACGAGGCTGCAGGAATATGAAGCGCGCATGCGCACTGCCGAGCGTTTGCTGAACCTGGGGGCGTGGGAATTCAACGTGAAGACCGGGCGGCACAGCTGGTCTGAGCAGATTTTTAACATATACGACCTGCCCGCCGATCAGACCGCACCCGATATGGAAGCGTATTTTGCCACGGTGCATCCCGATGACCGACAAGCCGCCCGTGACATTTTTGCGTCACTGGGGGAACTGCGCACACCGCAAATCGAGTTTGAGCATCGGGTCATTGCCCGCGGCGGCGACGTGAAATACGTCAAGGGTGTGGGTGAACGCCATGTCACGGCAGATCTGGAAATGGTGGTTGTCTACGTTCAGGAAATTACCCCCCTTATCCAGACCCGAAACAGCCTGACCCAGGCGGAAAATCTCCTGCGTCTGGCCGGCGAAAAGGTGCGGCTGGGCGGCTGGCGCGTCGAGCTCGACACCGAAACCATCATCTGGACGCCGGAAACCGCCGTCATCCATGGTATGTCCGCAGATTATTCGCCGCCCGGTCTGACTGAGGCTATCGAATTCTACATGCCCGAGTATCGCGAGGTGGTCGCGAGCACTTTCCGGCAATGTGCCCTGGAAGGCAAAGCCTACGATGTAGTCTGCCAAATCCAGACGCCCGACGGGCAACAACCCTGGGTGCGGGTGATCGGCGTTGCCGAACGGGACCCTAAAGGCAGAATCATAGCAGTTCAGGGTGCTTTCCAGGACATCACAACACTGCATGAGGCGCAACTGCTTGCAGATGAAGCTGAACGGCGCAGGCTGGACGTAATTGAAAGTATCAGCGATGGATTTCTTGCAGTTGATACACAATGGACGATCACCTACATGAACCGGCAAGCCGGCCTGGTTCTGGAGCGCCCCCGGGATGAGCTGCTAGGGAAAAATCTGTGGGATGAATACCCCCAGGCTGTGGGCAGCGAATTTCAACGCCAGTATGACTGGGCAGTGGAGAACCACAAAACCGCGCGCTTCCAGGCGTTTTTCCCGCCTCTGGAGAAGTGGCTGGATGTCAGCGCTTATCCCATACCCGATGGCCTGGCCATCTACTTCCGTGACGTAAGCAGTGAACAGGAGCATCTTGCGCAACTGCGGCTGGTCGAGGCTGCCCTGGCGCGGCAGAACGATATCGTCATGATCACCGCGGCGGACGACCTGGAAGAGCCGGGTGGGCCCCGCATTGTCTATGTCAACGATGCCTTTGAGCGGTTGACCGGTTACAGCAAGAGCGAAGCCATCGGACGCACGCCCCGGCTGTTACAGGGTCCGCAAACCGACCGCGAACAGTTGGATCATATCCGGGAAGCGTTGCAAAACCAGTTACCGGTTCGCTGTGAAGTGCTCAACTACAACAAATCAGGAACACCTTACTGGTTGGAGCTGGACATCACGCCACTGTTCGATGGCAAGGGTCACTGCACCCACTTTGTGGCGGTGGAGCGGGATGTCACTGAGCGCAAGCAGCAGGACACCGAGCTGCGGCTGGCCAAGGAACGTTTTGAGCTGATTTCCAGAGCCACCAATGATGTGATCTGGGATTGGGACTTAGCCACCGATCAGATCTGGTGGAATGACTCCATGACAGACGTGTTTGGTTACCCGCTATCCGAACTGGAGCCTGGGTCGGAATCCTGGACCAATCGCATCCATCCGGAAGATCTGGACCGTGTATTTGATGGTATTAAACAGGTAATTGATGGTGACGAAGAATACTGGCAAGACGAGTACCGCTTTATCAAAAGCGATGGCAACAGTGCCTATGTGATTGACCGCGGTTTTGTCATTCGCGATGACACGGGTAAGGCTATCCGCATGGTGGGCAGTATGCTCGACATCACTGCGCGAATAGCCATGGAACACCAGCTGCGGGAGTCACAGAAACTGGAAGCCGTCGGCCATCTGACCGGGGGCGTTGCCCATGATTTTAATAATTTGTTGACAGTGATTCTGGGCAACGCAGAAATGCTGGCCGAGGTACTCACCGACCAGCAACTGCGACCGATGGCGGAAATGACGCTGTCCGCCGCAAAACGTGGCGCCGAACTCACCAGCCGTCTGCTGGCCTTTGCCCGCCGTCGGCCGCTGGACCCGGAACCGATGGATCTCAATCAATTGGTGGAGGCCATGCAGGCGCTGATCCGCCGTACCTTACCAGAAAATATTGAGATCGAATTTGTGCTGGACCCCAAGCTGGGTGTCACCGAGATTGATGCCGGCGAACTGGATACGGCGCTGTTGAACCTGGTGGTTAACGCGCGCGACGCCATGCCGGGTGGCGGCAGATTGACAATCGAGACCGCCAATGTGGTGCTGGACAGTGCATACGCCAATCGCCACCTTGACGTGGTGCCGGGCGAGCATGTGATGATCTGTGTGTCCGACACAGGTACCGGCATGACACCGGACACGGTGCAGCAGGCTTTTGAGCCCTTCTTTACCACCAAATCGGTGGGCAAGGGCAGTGGTCTTGGCCTGAGCATGGTGTTCGGTTTCACCAAACAGTCGGGTGGCCACGTCAAGATTTATTCCGAAGTCGGCGAAGGCACCGCTATCAAACTGTACTTCCCCGTGGCGCGCGATGCCGTGAAAGCAAATTATCAACCCGAGTCAAACCTTGAGCCGGTAGGTGGTACCGAGCATATCCTGATCGCCGAGGATGACGATCTGGTACTGCAACATCTTGAGGCGCTGCTGGGCTCCCTGGGCTACCGTGTGACCGCCACCAGATCAGGCCCGGAGGCGTTGGCTGCGCTGCAAGCGCACGCCGACATCGACCTGCTGCTCACCGATATCATCATGCCCGGCGGAATGAACGGACGGGAGCTGGCTGATCGGGCCACGGCAATCTACCCTTCGCTGAAAGTGCTGTTCAGCTCTGGCTACACCGAGAACGCCATTGTCCACCACGGGCGCCTGGATCCGGGTGTCGAGCTGTTGGGCAAACCCTATACCCGCCTGGAACTGGCCACCAAGGTGCGACAGGTAATAGAACGTCCCCAGCCTTAATACTGACTCAGGAGGCCCGGTAGCTAAGAAGCGTCTTTTTTCTGATTCTTGTGGGTATACATACTCTGGTCGCTTTCCGCCAGCATGGCTTCAATATCAGGCGCGACTTCCGGATTACAGTCTACAAGCCCAAAGGAACATTCCAGTTCGTAGGCCTGGCTGGGGTAAAAGGACCGCAGGGCCTCCTCGAATTTTTCGACAATAGTTTTACCATCCGCCGCTTGTGTATTGACCAGCAGCACGCCAAACTCGTCCCCGCCCAGTCGCCCCAATACATCGGCCTCGCGAAAATTCTCCTGCAGAAGGCGGGCAAAGGCCTGCAGGGCTTGATCACCAACACTGTGACCGAAGGTATCATTGATAATCTTGAACCTGTCAATGTCGATGAACAGCAGGGACGCGGGCATGCCATGACGGGCACATATTTTCAGGCTGTGGTTACTCTGGGCAATAAAGCCCCGTCGGTTGTTCAGGCCGGTCAACTCATCGGTGGTGGCAATGCAAAGCACCTGAATCTGACTTTCAATGATGCCGGCAAAATCCTGCAGTGCCCTGGCATCCTCGTCACTGAATTCCCGTGGTTTTTTATCGATCAGGCAAAGTGTGCCCAACTTGATGTTGTCCTTCAGGATGAGCGGGCAACCCGCATAGAAACGGATCTGCGGGCCGGAAGTGACCAGTGGATTATCATGAAAGCGCTCGTCAGTGGCGGTATCGTGGATGATGAACGGCGCGTCATTGTTAATTGCGTGACCACAAAAAGAAATGTCACGCGGGGTCTCAGTAGCAGCGAGCCCGTGTCGGGATTTGAACCATTGCCGGTCCAGGTCTATCAGGCTGACCAGGACGATGGGCATATCAAAAAACCTGGCGGCCAGTCGGGTGACCCGATCAAAGCGCTCGTCCGGGCCAGTATCCAGGATATCCAGTGAGGCGAGAGCCGCCAGACGCTGGCTCTCATTGTCAGGAACATCAGGTGTTTTCATGGACTGATTATACACGTTTTCCCTAAGCATCAACGTGCACGCAGCCGGAAATCAGTTCATGCCGTTAAGCACCCATGAGTAATCGGCCTTGTCATGACAGCCGACGAGAATTCCCGTCATCACGAAAGATGATCAGCGGGCGCACCTCATCATCTGCCAACCGGGGCTGCTGCGCCAGCGCTACCTGGTCAGTCACCAGCGAGTGGTGAGGGGATTTGCTGCAGACCGGGTCAGCATTACGCGCATCGCCGGTCAACATGAAGGCCTGACAGCGGCAGCCACCAAAGTCCTTGTCTTTTTCGTCACAGCTGCGGCAGGGTTCCTGCATCCAGCTGTCGCCACGGTAAGCATTAAAGGCATCTGACTCGTACCAGATACTGCGCACATCGTGGTCGCGCAGGTTGGGGAAGTCGAGCCCCGGCAGCATGCGGGCCTCGTGACAGGGCAGCGCCATTCCGTCTGGCGCAATGTTCAGGAACACCGTACCCCAGCCGTTCATGCAGGCTTTGGGACGATCCTGATAGTAGTCGGGCACCACAAAATACAATTTCATTTTATTGCCCAGGCGAGCACGAAATTCATTGCACACAGCTTCTGCCCGCTCCAGTTGTTCGCGGCTGGGCATCAGGTGCTCCCGGTTCTTCAGGGCCCAGGCATAATACTGGCTGTTGGCCAGCTCCACATGATCCGCCTGCATCTCCTCGGCCATCTCGAGTATCTGTTCAATATGATCAATATTCAACCGGTGCAGCACCACGTTCAGCACCATGGGGTAGTCGTACTGCTTGATCAGTCTGGCGACCTTGAGTTTGAGGTCAAAGGTGCGGGTGCTGGACAAAAAATCATTCATTTCTTTGGTGGAGTCCTGAAACGACAATTGAATCTGATCCAGGCCACCCGCCTTGAAGGCAGCAATGCGTTTTTCCGTCAGGCCTATACCGGAGGTCAGCAGGTTGACGTAGTAACCCATCTTGCTGGCTTCGGCGACAATCTCTTCCGCATCATCACGCATCAAGGGTTCGCCGCCGGAGATACCCAGTTGTACGGCGCCCAGTTCACGCGCTTCGCGCAGCGCTTTTATCCACTCATCGGTGGACAATTCCTTTTCAAAGGTCGACGCGTAATTCAGCGGGTTGTAGCAAAACACACAGTGTAAGGGACACTTGTAGGTGATCTCTGCGTTGACCCACAGTGGCGGCTTGATGTTGTCAGGCGACGGTGATCCAGCCTTTGTCATGGGCATGCTCCAGAAAATCGATGACGTCCTGCTGCAGATCTGCCTCCGGAAAGGCAGCCTGCAGGCTGCTGATAACGTCCTGCGCGCTGCTTGCGCCATCAATGCGTTTGAGAATTTCACCGGCGCTGCCGGTCAGTTTGATCAGGCCTTCCGGGTACAACAGAACCCAGGCATCCTGAGCAGTCTCCCATTGCAGTTTGTACTGTCGGGCAAATTTTAGCGGCGTGCTGACCGGCAGACTCATTGATTCATCCTCGCGATGGCACCGCTGTTGGACTCACCGATGCCGTAGGTGACCTGCATGGCATCCAGCATGGTCCACAGCACATTGAGTTTGAACTGCAGAATATTTAACGCCCGTTCCTGATCTGCACGCGTTTTGAAATGCACCAGCGTCACCCGCAAACCGTGTTCGACATCGCGTCGTGCTTCTGACAAACGCTTGCGAAAATACTGATAACCATTGGCATCAATCCATGGATAGTGCTGCGGCCAGCTATCCAGGCGCTTCTGGTGAATGGTCGGCGCAAACAGCTCGGTCAGCGAAGAGCACACTGCTTCCTGCCAGGGCGCGGTTCGGGCAAAGTTGACATAGGCATCGACGGCAAATTTTACGCCAGGTGTCACTTTGTGCAGGGAAGTGACTTCGTCGCGCGCTAAACCCACCGCTTCCGCCAGTGCCAGCCAGGCCTCGATGCCACCGTCTTCCCCATCGGCGCCGTCATGATCCAGAATACGCTGTACCCATAGTCGGCGATGATCCCGCTCCGGCATATTCGCCATCACGGCCGCATCTTTGATGGGAATCATGATCTGGTAATAAAAGCGGTTCAGCACCCAGCCCTGAACCTGTGCTTTGGTGCATTGCCCGCTGTTCATGGCAATGTGGAAGGGATGAAAAATGTGATAACAGGCTTCTTTAGCGCGCAGCCGGGCTTCGAACTCTTCAATCGACCAGGGCGCCTCGGTATCACTTGTCATGCACAAACTCCTGAACTGGCTGGTAATGGATCGCTAAAAGAGCTATCAAAGACTGAAGTCCATACCATCAAAGGCGACTTCGATATTCCCCTGTTGCAGAATCTGCCGCTCACTGGAGTCATCACGCAGGATGGGGTTGGTATTGTTGATGTGAATAAGAATTTTGCGTGTCGCTGGCAAGGGGCGCAGTGCCTCAATCATGCCACCGGGACCCGACTGGGGCATGTGCCCCATATCAAGGGACAACTTGTTGCTGATACCCAGCGCCTGCATTTCGTCATTGGTCCAGCAAGTGCCATCCACCATCAGGCAATCGGCCTGCTGCATAAATGGCAGCAGATGCGGCTCGATAGAGGCCAGCCCCGGCGCATAGAACAGCTTTTTGCCGCTGCGTGTATCTTCCAGCTGAATGCCGATATTGTCGCCCTCGTGCGGATCATGTCGGTGCGGCGAAAACGGCGGTGCTTTGCTGCTCAGGGGAATGGCTGTGAGTCGAATACCGGCGATGCCGTCCACTTCGAAGGTGTGCCCCACTGCGGTCGGAATCTGATGCCAGGACACGCCACAAAAATGGCCCAGCACATCAAAGATGGGATTGCCCTGGGTGAGGTCTTCATGAACCATGTCCGTGCAATAGATGTCGAGCGGCGTTTTACCCTCACGCAGCATGAACAGGCCTGTGGTATGGTCGATCTGGGCGTCCATCAACACGATGCCACTGACCGCTGTATCACGGATGGCACGGCCCGGCTGTAGTTCAGGGAAACGCTGGAACTGGGCCAGAATATCGGGTGATGCGTTAAACAGCAGCCAGTTGATATTGTCGCTGCTGATGGCAATCGAGGACTGGGTGCGGGGTGAGGCTTTGATTGTGCCCTTGCGCACACCGTCACAATTCGGACAGTTGCAGTTCCACTGCGGAAAGCCACCGCCGGCGGCGGAGCCCAGAACGCGTACTCTCATAAACTGCCCTTACACTAAATTCTTACACAAAAACCTTGCACCGAAAACCTTGCATCGAAAACCCTGCACCGAAAACCCTGGGCAGACTGTGTTAACAGCCTGCCCACAGGCTGTTAACGGCTGGCGAAATACATGGTAACTTCAAAGCCATAACGCATTTCGGTGTATTCTGGTTTAGTCCACATAGGTGTTATCTCCACTGTAGTTATGCCCTTTTACAAGAGCCGGGTTGTCCCGGTGTTCCGGGGTCTTGTGCTCAGCCAGTTTCACAGGGCTGACCACAACACCATTCGATTCTGGCCCTGGCAGGCACTACCGCGCTGCCGCATTTTCAGTAATCGCTACTCATGATTTTCATTAGATTGCGGGCCGCGCTCTTGGCAAAATCCCCGTATCACTGTAAAAAAGCACAGCTTTCATAGTCATCCGTCAATTTTTCTATAGTCGTCGGGAGCAGAACATCAGAACGCTATACCCACCCATAGAGCCTTACTTTGCCGAGAAGCTGACGGTTTCCTCACGCCATTCGCTTTACGTGGAGCGATGCGGAAAAAGAGGCGGTCATCCGATATTTTTTTTGCATGGCGGCCCGGGCAGCCAGATCAACGCCACCCACCGTCGCTACTTTGACCCTGAATTTTTCGATGTTGTGCTGTTTGACCAACGCGGTTGCGGCCAATCCTCGCCCGCTGGCGAGACGCGGGACAACAACACACAAGCGCTGATCGGCGATATCAACAGCATCCGTGAGACACTGGGCATCAGTGGTAAAATGAGCCTTTTTGGTGGCTCCTGGGGCAGCACACTGGCGCTGGTTTATGCGCTGCAATACCCGCAGAATGTTGCGGAGATGATACTCCGGGGTATTTTCCTGGGCACCGGGAACGAAGTTTCCTGGTTCATACAGGGACTTGCACGCTTTGCGCCGCAGGCTTCGCAGCAACTGGCTGATGGTATGGGGCCTGATCTTGTTGACGCTTACTATCAGGCCGTCATGGACACAAACCACAGCAACGCCAGCGAAGCAGCAAAACGCTGGGTGGAATACGAGATGCAGATTATGAGAATCGGGACTGAATCGCCTGGCACGGCTCCAGCACCAGCATTGCAGGCCAGCCAGGCCTTGCTGAACCGCGCCCGGGTGCAGCTCCACTTTCTGAAATCCCAGTGCTTTCTGGCAGATGCGCCGGTGCTGGAAACTGCGCCTGCTATCCACGTGCCGATTACAATCGTGCAGGGCGAGCTGGATCTGGTGTGCCCGCCCGTGACCGCCTGGCAGTTAAGTCAGCGCCTGCCCAATGCCAGACTGCGTATGGTGGGCAACGCGGGCCATGGCGCGCTGTCATACGCACTGGCACCGATACTACGCGAGGAGGTCGATGCACTGCGCGACCGCCTTGTTCATCACTGACCTGGGAGCTGCCATGAACCTGCGCGTCCGAGTCAGCCTGACCATTTCACTGATCGGCATCACCTGCGTATTGGTCATGGCGTACATGCTGATCGACTACAAGCGTAAGGCTATCGATCAGGAAATTGAAGCCGGCACCCGGGTCGCCATTCAATTATTGCAGTCCATTCTGCCCACTCCGCTTGAATCGGCTCAGGGCGTCGACCCACTGACCAGCCTGACGGACTATCTGACCAGTGTCGGCCGGGTTCGTGCCAATGAAGTACGTCTTTATGACAGTAACAATATCCTGTTGTACGAGTCGCCACCGTCGGAGTACAAACAGGGTCGCTGGGCACCTGACTGGTTTACTTCATTGGTTGCGCCCGAGGCTGGCGAAGTTCGTCTTCCTTTCGTGGAAGGATCGATACTGATCACACCTGACTCCTCCAGATCAGTCCTGGATGCATGGGACGAGCTGTGGCGATTTTCCCTGTTTATCCTGGTCTTCTTCCTGCTACTTAATTTCGCTGTGCTGCTGACCCTTGGGCATACACTGAAACCCATAAAAGACATTGTCTCCGCGATGTCCCAGATTGAGCAGGGTAATTATGATGTCAGACTCAACAGTTACCGGTTGCCCGAGTTTGATGCCATTTCACAAACCTTTAACAGAATGACCGCATCACTGCAGGACGCGCTTATCGAGAATGTCCGGCTGGCCAAGGAAGAACAACAGCGCCTGGCTGCCGAGCTGGAGCTGGAGCAGAACCGGAAGTTTACCCAGCTGATACAGGTCAAACTGGAAGAAGAAAGAAGAGCTATCGCCAGAGAGCTGCACGATGAACTCGGCCAGTGCGTGACCGCCATAAAGACCATCGGCACAGCCATTGCATCTCGGGGTCACGACCGGCAGGATGCAACCCGGCAGAACGCACAGACCATCGTCGAGGTCGCATCCCACATCTATGACGTTGTGCATTCCATGATTCGACAGCTCAGGCCAAGCGCTCTGGATCACCTGGGCCTTGATGAGGCCATAGGGGAGCTTGTCGCTCAGTATCGCCATCAGCATCCGCAGTTGAAAATTTCACTGTCATCCGGGGAGGGCCTGAACAGTTTTGATGAAAACTTTAATATTACGGTGTACCGCGTTGTTCAGGAATGCCTGACCAATGCTGTTAAACATGCGGATGCATCTGATGTTAACGTAACGCTGGTATTGCGAGCCGGCAGCCCTGAGCGACTTGAAATACAAGTCAGCGACAACGGCAAAGGCATGGATAGCGAATCGGTGGAAAGTCAACGCTTCGGCATTGTCGGGATAAAGGAGCGCGTGCAGGCCGTCGGCGGTGAGGTACGTTTCGAATCTGACCCATGCATCGGCACCAGCATGCTTGCCACCCTGCCACTGCCTCAGGAAACCCCGTGAACAACAAACCCACCAAGGTCATGCTGGTTGACGACCATGCTGTTGTGCGCATGGGCTTCAGACTGTTGCTGCAGGGCTCTGCAGACATTGACGTTATCGGCGAAGCACAGTCGGGCGAAGACGCCATCAAACAGTTTCAGGATCTGGCACCGGATGTGCTGGTGATGGACATTTCCATGCCAGGTATTGGCGGCCTTGAAGCCATTGCCAGAGTCCTGGCAAAGGAGCCTCAGCAAAAAATTCTGGTACTCTCGGCCCACGAGGATGTCATGCACGCCCGACGCGTGCTCAAGGCGGGAGCCGCAGGCTACGTGACTAAACGCAGTGCGGCCGAGGTGCTGATGCAAGCGATTCGCGCTGTACACAAGGGGCAGATTTACCTGGATCCTGATATTGCCCAGGCAATGGCGGTGGAACAGGTCTCAGGATCGAAAAATCCTCTGGATGCCTTGAGCGAAAAAGAGTTCAAGGTGTTTATCGAACTGGCCAAAGGCAATTCGGTACAGGAGATAGCCGATGTGATGTCGTTGAGCCCACGAACCATCGGAACACATCTTTACAACATCAAACAAAAGCTCAATGCCGGCAACAGCGCCGAGCTGGCAATCATTGCCATGCGGGCCGGCCTGATTGAACCCTAGTCAGATCAAGCGTAGAGCAACGAAGCCCTACGCCCTCCTACGGCTGTATGATCAGAATATCTTGACTGCTTGTACGGACGTACCTGCTGGCGCCAGACAAACGAAGCCAGGATTCGGGTTGCACGATTTCAGTACGATAGTTGCGGACTCCTGTGATGTGAATGTCAATTCGTAGCTGTATGTTGCCTGGGTCCCATAGATGCTGTTTACATTTGCCACATTGCCGCTGACGGCTCCTTCAAAAGCTATCCAGGAGTCATCGTCGGGATCCAGTTCGGCCGCAATAATCCAGCCATCTTTGGCGTGCAGACTGACATAACTCAATCCAAGCTCTGAATTCACTTCCCAGACTCCCGAATAGGAGTTGTCCGCTGCAACTATCCCTGGAAACAAAAACAGCAATGCAATAGTCATAAATTTCATATTTTCAATCCTCTGAATTGTTTTTTAAGCTCATCTCCTCTCGCGACTAATGCGCCGTCCCAGGCAGTTGCTTGAGTAATCATCCCTGCTTAGTAATTTGGTAAAACAAAACCCGTGAATATAATAATATGGAATTACATTTTGTCTACAGGTCGGTTTAAAACCAGTCGCGCGGATCAATTCCATAGTACTCGTAGAGTTGTGCGAAAAGTTGCGGATGCCGCTGGGCAAGTAGCCCAGATCTTTCAAAGAAGGCTTCGGTGGCGACAGCAAAAAATTCCGCCGGATTTGTGGCGCCATACAAATCCAGAACCTCATCATGAGCGTGATGAAAATCCGGGCTGCTGGCCAGTGCCTGCAGCCTGTCAAACTCCTCACTGAACACGGACGCCCAATTTTGGTAAGCCTGGCGGCTGGCCAGCAATGGAGCGCCATTGGTAGCACCGCTCTGGTGATCAAGCTGATGGGCAAATTCATGCAGGACAACGTTAAACCCATCGCTGAAGTCACTTGCACCCCGCTCCACATCATCCCATGACAATACAATACGGCCGTTGTTCCAGGACTCTCCCGCCAGCACATGTTCCTCATCGGACACCAGGCCATGGTCATCGACGCTGCCGTGCCGCACGATGAACCCGGACGGGTAAACCAGAATGGTGTGCAGGTCGGAATAGTAGTCACCGGGCCTGCTCAGGACCAGCAGGCAGGCTTGCGCCGCGATACTGACCCTGACGTTGTCATCAATGACCTGACCGGCACAACCCTCAAACCGCTTGCCTGCGACAAAATGCGTGATCCGGTTCTGTAAGGTTCGTTGCATTTCCACAGGCATGCGCGGGTAGAACGGCAGGCGCGTTTTCACAATTTCTTCCCAATTATCGGGAAAAGGTTTGCTGTCCAATTGTTTACGGCGCCATACGGGGTAAACAAACAACCAAAGCGCCACCATCACAACGAGCATGAACAGCAGTACAATAATCACACGGCTTGAAAGGTCCATGGTGCCCCCGCTAACCCCGCCCGCATTTATTCAATGGGTCGGTTCGCATCAAGCAAGTCGTTCTCTTCTTTGGCTGCACGCTCATCATTCACCATTTTTTCCAGGTGGTTATCAGGTTTGACATCTATGTCACTGTCGATACTCCCGACGCCCGCCCGTTGTCGCTGCGGTGCTCGTTTTAAGGGTTGGGGCCGAGCTTCGGTATTCGAATTACTCTCGTGGCCGTCTACATCCGATGGTTGCCCTGTATGGTCATCAATACGAATTTTGTAGACGGGCTCGGGCAAGGTAAAGCCTTCCTTTTCCAGTACAATTTTCGTCGCACTGATGGCAAGGCTTCGTGCCCTGCCGAAATCAGTTTTTTGCTGATCAATCCAGCCCATAAAGGTGAGAATAATGCTCGAGTCGCCGACCCTGTTAACAACCGCACTGGCTTTTGGTTGCACCAGCACAAACGGCAGACCGACCAGCGTTTCAACACCAAGCTCTATCGCCGCAATCGGGTCATCGTCAGCGTCAATGCCCAGTTCGAATTCAAACCGTCTCTCCGGGTTATGGGTGTAATTGAGAATTACCGCTTTAAAAACAGTAGAGTTTGGAATGCGTAACTGGTTTCCACTGAGCGTCATCAGGATTGTCGCACGCGACGTCAGGCGAACCACTTTCCCCTCATGCTCATTAATGACGACATGATCATTGGCTCTGAACGGTTGGCGCAGGCTCAGCATGATACTGGAAATGTAATTCTCGATGGTTTCGCGTACGGCAAACCCGACAGCCAGGCCTGCAACGCCCGCGCCACCAAGCAGAGTGGCCATGACTGTTGTCGCACCCAGCAGGTTGAGCGCAACCACCAACCCAATGAGCACGGATACCGCACGGACCGCCTGGCCAATGAGTTCAGCGACAAACGAATTGGGTGTCAGTCGCCGCCATAGCGATGACCAGCGTGCCAGGGTGTAACCAAGGTACGTCACCAGGGCGAATAACAGCACCGCCAGACCGAACAATGGCAGCGCACCAATCCACTGACCGAGATTCGTGCTCAGCTGCGTCACCAAGGGCGTAAGGTTGCCC
This sequence comes from Pseudohongiella sp., assembly GCF_040877505.1. Taxonomy (NCBI): domain Bacteria; kingdom Pseudomonadati; phylum Pseudomonadota; class Gammaproteobacteria; order Pseudomonadales; family Pseudohongiellaceae; genus Pseudohongiella; species Pseudohongiella sp. The sequence goes on along the minus strand of NZ_JBBDNQ010000037.1, from coordinate 6,248 downwards.
TCAACATCGAATCGGCGTTGAATGCCATCCTCCACGGCAAACACACCCGGAATTTGCGTGGCGAGCGACAGTGCGCGTGCAGCCTGGTTTTCATTTGATACGGTTCCGGACAACAACACAATGCCTTCATCGACCCGAACTTCAACACCCGCAAGCGCATCCAGCAAAGCATAAGCGGTGGTCAGTCGCGCCGCAATGCGCGCGTCGTCAGGCTCTGAAACCGTATCATCCGCTGGCGTCTGCGCAATCGAAGTCTGAAGTCCAAACAAAAACAGAACTGACATGATCAGCATGGCAGTTTTTTTGCGTTTAGTTATCCAGAAAGCCATCAAACACCTCTACCCTGTCTTCGACTTCCCGGGCGTCGTCAAACGTTGCGATATGGAACAGCGCGTCCCCACTGCTCACCAACGGTAATGTCGCAATGCCAATAATAATACCCGTGTTTTTCGCGCGTACGTCAACCCGGCCACCGCCAAACGGGTCAGACATGACGCCTAACAATTCATTAGTCTTGACACGCGCCCCCAGTTGTTTGTTGGCACGTAAACTGCCGCTGTGCGGCGCACGGACCCAGTAGCTGGATTTGGCAACGAAGGCCTCCTTTTTTTGTTGCGACAGGCTGACCCCTTTGCCCTCGATCATACCAATGGCTTTCATCACAGCAAGGATGCCTCGTAACGACGAGTTGATCACCCGCTCCTCATAACGCAAGGCCTCGCCGCCCTCAAACAACAGCATGGGAATACCATTGTCTGCCGCCGCCTGCCGCAGAGAACCATCCCGAATATTCGAATCAATGACAACTGGCACGCCGAAAGCCATGGCAAGCCGACGCGTCTCGGCATCGTCCAGGCAGGCACGAATCTGAGGCAGGTTATTGCGATGAATCGCTGCCGTGTGCAGGTCGATACCGTGCGTGCATTTGGTGACCACTTCGCGCATAAAAATATGTGCCAATTGACCCGCGAGTGATCCAAGATCTGAGCCCGGGAAGCAACGATTCAGGTCGCGCCGGTCCGGTAGGTAGCGAATATTCCGATTGAAGCCAAAAACATTCACTATCGGGACGGCAATCAATGTTCCTTTTATTTTTGCCAGTATCTTTTTCTTCGCCAGAAGCCTTTTTATCGTTTCAACACCATTGATCTCGTCACCATGGATAGCCGCTGAAACAAAAAGTACAGGCCCTTCCTCTTTGCCCCTGATTACTTCTACGGGAACCGTCATTTCCGTATAATCAAAAAGCTTGGCAACCGGTATCTCTATCTGCCTGGTTTCTCCGGGAGCAATCGTGACGCCTCCAACTTGCAGCTCTCTGCTTGTGTCGAGCGTCATTAACCTTTTCCAACCAGTTTGTTCGGACCGTTTTTCACATCCTTTTCAATATACTCAATAATCGCACCAGCTATATCCTTGCCGGTGGCGTTTTCGATACCTTCCAGCCCGGGTGAGGAATTGACTTCCAGTACCAGCGGACCGTGACCTGAGCGAATGATATCAACGCCGGCCAAATCGAGCCCCATGACTTTCGCAGCCTTTACCGCCAATGCACGCTCGGCTGGAGTAAGCTTGATCAATTTTGCTGTACCACCCATATGAAGGTTGGAGCGAAACTCACCTTCCTTTGCGGTCCGCTGCATGGCTGCGATGACTTTGTCGCCAATTACAAAACAACGGATGTCGGCACCTCCGGCGTCCTTGATGAACTCTTGTACGAGGAAGTCCGTTTGCAGGTCGCGAAACGCATTTATCAGGCTTTCCGCTGCCTTGTCGGTAGCGGCCAGCAACACACCTTTGCCCTGGGTACTGCTCAACACTTTTACAACCAGTGGAGCGCCGCCGACAAACTCGATCAAATCCTCGGTCGCATCGGCACGATTTGCGTAACCGGTAATCGGCATACCCACGTGTTTTCTCGCCAGCAGTTGATGCGCCCTGAGTTTGTCCCGTGATCTTGCGATGGCAACCGATTCGTTTACCGAGTAGACGTTACCGACCTCGAACTGCCTGAGCACGGCCGTGCCATACGTGGTAACCGAAGCCCCGATGCGAGGAATGACTGCATCGAATTTCAGCACCTCTTTGACGCCCCGTGACTTGTAGTAAACCGCCGGTTTACTTGAAGTGATGTTCATGTAGCAGCGAAGCACATCCACCACCTTGGTGTCATGTCCGCGCGCCTGGGCAGCCTCTACCAGCCTGCGGGTTGAGTACAGTTTCGCGTTTCTCGACAGAATACCGATCTTCATAGAATAATCCTGTTAATAAATCTCATATAGTGGAGGCTCGCCAGGGTGCCCTCCTATACATGGAGAACCATCAGGCAGGATCAGCGGGTCAGTGTATCCCAGGCTCGCCATAAGTATCGCCGGTCTGGCCGCAAATGTAAAACCAGGCCCGGCCGGTCAACGAAAAGCCTTGCTCTGACTGGCTTTCGCTACAAACTGGCAGTCCCTATCCGTTTATCGGTACCCAGCGCCCCTGATAATAGCGCGCAATCGTTTTGCTTTGAGCGTCCCAGGCGAACAGATATAACCAGTCGTTATTCACCAGTTCGCTAACGGCAGCATGCCGTTCCACGATGTCTGCGATGGCGGTCTGTGGCGCGACAATATAGACACTCAGCCGCAGTGGCTGGTGACGCCAGGCCTTTCCGTCATGCAATGATTGTATGGGCAGGCCAATTCTCAGGTCGCCGCCATTGCCCTCGAATACACCGATATTTCGACCCACCACGTTATGCAGCATCTTGTTGCCACTGCCGTATTTCACCGGGTCAACCACAGACGCGTAATACTGCAGATTGATCCAGTTGGTCACTATCATGGGCGCGGTTATTATCTGTTCGAGCACGCTGAACGACGGGTCTTCCTGCCATGAATAATCATGCAGGAAACTGCGACCCGCCAGATCCAGCCGCCTTGTCAGGGCGCGCGGCGCGACAATAAACGATGCATTGTTGGCCAGACCCCATTCCGGTCGCAGCTGCGCCCAGTCCTTTGTGCGCGCAAGAAATTGTTTTGCCATTCGCGTGACATTGGCATTGTCTATTGCCAGCTCCGGGGCACGTTTTTTTTGCGCCAACCGCTGTGCGTCCTTCAACCAGATATCCAGCGTCACGTTTTTTTGCGTGTCAAAAAGGCTTATTTCATCGGTGCTGGTATTGTGCAGCGCGGGCACAAACCGGGTGGTCTCCGGTATCTCGATGCCGGTCCTGGCAATCATCTGTCTCAACTCCGTATCGTTTAGCATTTGTGCCAGGACGCGCACATTGACTTCGCCACTTTGACCGCCGCACGCGCCGCAGTCCAGACCAGCAGCATGCGGATTGTTGGCGCTTTGACTGCCATGCCCTGCCAGCAATACCAGGTTGGCGAAATTCGTGGTAAGACCCAGTGCCGATAGAATCGACGCCAGCAATTGCGCTTGCTCATCAAGACTGACCGGGGCGTCCTGTTTATGTAACACCCAGCGGCCACTGTCATTGGCAGCAAGACCAGCGTTCGCGGGCCTGGTACCGAGAAAACTGTTGCGCAGCAGATCAAAGGCTTTAAAAAGCCCCCCGGCTTCTACCAGACCAAAGGACGCAGGCGCGACATAACCAGCATCCTGATTGGCAACTTGACGCTGCAATCGTCTGTTGCTGCGGTATTCAGCCGGCGTAACAGTCTGCCTGGACACGCTGTATGCGGGACTGAGCAAGCCTGGCAACTGTGGCCTGCCCGCGCGGTAAAATGCACTGCGGTACTCAATGGGCAGGCCAAAAAAACCCGCGAAACCGAGGGTCTGTATACCAGGATCCTGAGCTTCCAGTGCGCGCCGCATGGGCTCTGAGCGCACATCAATACAAAACACTGCCTGCAATGTCGGGCTGGGCACCGGCGCAGGCACGGCGCTAAGCAATTTTCCCGTCAGATCAAGTTGATACGAATACTCCAGCGCGCGCTGCCACACCCAGAGCAGCGCCTGATGCCGGCGGGTCTGCTGGTAACTCGCCGGCATGCCGGCAAACTGCGCCAGAAATCGTTGCCTGAGCCGGTCACAGTCCACCGCGCCCTGCGCCTGCAGGTGACGCCACAACAACAGCTCCCAGGCAAGTCGAATCGCCAGAAACTGCTCGATCAGATTGTTCTGTCGGCCCGCCAGTTGATCCTGCCAGACCTGATAGGCCATCCACGATGTCCAGCCATTAACATCCAGCAACAGAGCAGTGGCGTAATCCGCGCAGGCAGCGTGGCCAATATCGGCCGTCAGCACTTCTTCGGCAAAGGCCTGAAAAGTTCCCGCAACTGATATCGGCAAACATCGAACCTGCCGGTTGATCTGACGCGAGCTCATCAATATGCCAATGCCGCGGTCGTAACTCATGACTTCGCGCCAGGCATCAAACAGCCCCTGCTCTGCTGAACCCGCACTTTGCATGCGCTCCGGATACTGGAAATAGGCGCCACAGAACTGGCTGATCTGGTGCTGCACCTCCATTTGCCAGGTCATCCTGTTGTGCTGTCCAATCATGGCATCCGCGTAATCCACGATGTTCAGCCAGCGTGTCGGCTCAGCCGCACTTTCCAATGCGGCAAGCAATTGCACCTCGCTGGCGTCAACGTTCAGGTCGCGGCAGGCCAGCGTCAGATGTTCGCAGCGGATAGTGTCACCCCAGAGCTGCCGGTAATACGTCCCCGGCATCAGACAGTCGATGCCGCCCAGTGTTGACAGTTTGGCGGCGACGTCAGCAAATTTTTCCTGACGCATCTCCCACCAGGGGTTTACCGCGATGGAGCGATCCAGTGGCCAACTTGGTGCGAAGCGCTGACAGGCTGCCCGCATCGCCTCGTGCAGTGGCTCGTGTAGTAGATTGTCCGGCGGCAGTTGCACTTGCTGGGTCAGATCACTCATGTAACATCTCTCCTGGCTGCACGGCAGGGTTTGCTTTGTTGTCTCGGGGCAAGGATATGGGCCACCACTTGAGGGTTAATCGGGTCATCCATTCATCAAGATAGAACCCGGCATTCAAGGCAATAAACAGTCGGTGACTGGGCAGGCTCGCGGGCCTGTACTGCAATTGCAGGTAAACAAGTACCTGCACCGCAAAAAGACTGATCACCCAAAAGTCGAACAGTGCACTGTAGACATGACCGTGCGCGGGTATCACCGAGGTCATCGTGCCTTTGAGAAGCAGATAGCAGACCAGCAGCAGCAGGCTCAGGCAGGCAGCGCGCAGTATCTGCTGCCAGCCACCCACCGCCACGAACTGGGCAATCAGGATCATCAATGCGGCGCTTACCACCAGCCACGGCGCCAACGGGAATGCTGTCGAGCCATTTAGCAGCGCCGAAACTGCGACACCTGGCACGATAATGCAGGCCGCCACCAACCAGGCTGGCAGTTCGGGCGCAACCTGCTCCCGTCGCTGCGCGCGCAGGTAATCAGCAACATCGTCTCCAGCGCTGAGAAAGGCAAAGGCTTTGTAACAGGAGTGCGCCAGCATATGGACCAGAGCCAGTTCGTATAATCCCAGCGCACATTCCACCAGCATCAACGCCATCTGCGCGGTCGTCGACCAGGCCAGGCGCACCTTGATACTGATGCGGGTCATCATCACCAGTCCGGCTATCAGCATTGACAGTCCCGCCACCACGATCACCAGCGTCTGCGCAGCAACCGACAGGCTGAACAGGGGAGCAAACAGGATAAGCAGGAAGCCGCCCAGATTGATCACCCCGGCATGCAGCAGTGCCGCCCCCGTCCCGACACCGGCGTCGGCGCCTCCACCACCTGAATCAACCAACCATGCACAGGCAACTGTGCACATTTGATCAGGGCTACCACGGCCAGCAGAATCGCGGCAGACTGCTCTGCGTTGCTCAGCGCCTGCCCCGGGTACGCTGCCAGTATAGTCGGTATGTCCAGAGTTCCGTGTGCCTGCCACAACAGGAAAAACGCCACAGCAAGACAAACTTCCGCGATCCGTGCCAGGATGAATTTCTTGTGCGCTGCCAGTGCTGCCCGGGGCCGGGTCGGGTAGAACATCAGCAGTTGATGGAAACACAGACTGATGGCGACCCAGGCGAGCCAGAATACGGCCAGGGTCTGAGCGGAGACCACGCAGATAACCGCCATCACGGTTGCCAGAAACCAGGGCAGAAAGCGCCGGCCATCGGGGTCCTGGTCGAAGTTACGGGCTGCATAGCGCAGCACAATCCAGGCGATGAAGCTGATCAGCAACAACACGATGCTCACCAGTG
>NZ_JBBDNQ010000036.1:0-2019 GCF_040877505.1 Pseudohongiella sp. | reverse complement strand
GTGTTCCGCCACTTCACCACTTGTATTCGGTAAAATTTACACAGATAATCGATAATAAGTCAGTTATCTGTGTAAAATCTGCATATGAGCATTGAGCTGCAGCTTCAACAATTCGGTAGCGCCCCTTTTGGCCGGTCTTCGCTGTTATCGGTTCTGGGTGAATACCGTTCTGTGAACGACAAAATAGCCAGCCTTATAGACCGAGGCGTATTGCTGTCTCTGAAGAAAGGCCTGTATGTTCTGGCGCCACCGTGGCGCCAGCAGCCTCTGTGCTTGCCGCTTGTTGCCAATAATTTGTATGGCCCCTCCTGTGTATCGCTTGAGTATGCCCTTGCCTGGCATGGTGTGATTCCAGAGGGGGTGTTTACCGTAACATCGGTGACCTCCCGCAGGGCGAAAGCCTACCAAACCTCTCTGGGCTATTACACCTATCAACACATACCGGAATCGCTGGTACTGGTGGGTGCCCGCATGGAGGCAGTAGCCGAAGGAGAGGGCCACTATTTAATGGCGGGGCCAACCAAATCACTGTGCGATAAGTTATTGCTGACGCGTAATCTGAGGTTGGCCTCACGTACAGCTATGGAGACCTTTCTGGAGGATGATTTGCGGGTAGACAGTGCAATGCTAAAAAACCCGGAGCCGGATGTAGTTGCACGCTATGTGTCTGCTGGCCATAAAGAGCTGCTGTTTAGGTTGCTGGGCCAGGTTCTGGAGCGCTGGTCATGACGGTCGTCGAGCAGATGCTGGCCCGTTATGAGGGTGACGCGGCTTCCAGAACGCTGGCCCTGCGAGAGGTTATGCAGGAAATAGCCTTGGCCGGGCTACAGCGGGGAGGTTTTTTTGACCGCGCCGCCTTCTATGGGGGGACCTGTTTACGCATTTTCTATGGCCTTCCCCGGTTTTCAGAAGACCTGGACTTCTCTCTGCTAGCGCCAGACCGGTCGTTCTCTCTGGAGCCTTATTTCAGGGCTATCCGGGATGAGTTCAGCGCGTTTGGGTTCGAGGTCAGCCTAACGGCAAAACAGAAATCGGCAGAGTCTGGCATTGAGTCGGCTTTTCTGAAAAAAACATCAAGCCTCTACCATTTAACGGTTAATGGCCAGAAGGCCTTAAAAATCAAGCTGGAAGTCGATAAAGATCCACCGCTGGGCTTCAAAACGGAAGAACGCTTACTGATTCAGCCCTATTCGTTCTATACCAAGTGCTTTGCACTGCCAGACTTGTTTGCGGGCAAAATGCATGCGCTGCTGTATCGCAAGTGGGGCAATCGAGTGAAGGGGCGCGACTGGTTCGATTTCGAATGGTACGTTCGCCAGGGCTACCCGTTGAACCTGCATCATTTTGCGGAACGTGCGTTTCAGAGTGGGGATTTGGCCGAGCGTGACATACCGATACCTGAGTTCAAGGTGTTGTTAAAGAACAGAATTGAAACGCTGGACATCCGCTCTGCACGTACCGATGTAGAGAGGTTTTTACCGGATGCCCGGGCGCTGGATATATGGTCCCGCGATTATTTTTTACAGCTGATCAGAATGATTCGGTTTAACAATTGAGCAATTTGTCTTTCGTAGAGGCCAGCGTCTTTTCGTGCTTTGCTGTGTTGCGTCAGTTGGTGTTCTGCGTTATTAAACGCATCTTTCTTGATTATCTTGGGTAGTACAAAAAACAGGCAGATATTGGTTGTCGCTAATGTATTCTTCACAGATGAGGGTGAAGAGGTTATTCGCATCATCAGTGCAAGAGAGGCGAATCGGAGTGAGAGGTCATTCTATGAGAACACTTGAACAGAGAGCTGCGTTGGACGATTTTGAGCTGGAAGCCGATTACGATTTCTCAAACGGTGTTCGTGGTCGTTTTTATTCGGCCAAAAAGGTATCCACAACGATTCGCCTGGATAACGATGTCGTGCTGCTATTAAAAAAGCAGGCTGCAGAAAAACACATTGGCTACCAGACACTGATTAACACCATACTCCGGGACTACTCAATGCATTCTGTGCACGGTTCAGAGCGGGAA
>NZ_JBBDNQ010000035.1:0-2046 GCF_040877505.1 Pseudohongiella sp. | reverse complement strand
TTAGCGCTGACGCCGATACAGAAACATGGTCACTGGCCCGAAAATGGCCAGCAAAATGGCCGGCGCAATCAGCGCGACCGTAATGACTGGCAGGGTAGCATCGCCAGCCAGTAAAGCACGCAGAGCCGTGACCAAATGCGCCACCGGGTTTACGCTGATGACTGTTTGTAACCAGCCGGGCATGGTAGCGGGGTCGACAAAGATGTTGGAGGCGAAGGTGACCGGCATCAGGAACAGCCAGCTCAACGTCATCACCGCGCCCGGGGTGCGCATCAGCAAACCGATGGTGGTAAACACCCAGCTGATGCCGAAGGCAAATAGATTCAGTAGCAGCACGGCCTGGATAATGCCAAACAGGCCAGTTTCGGTGCGGTAACCCATGATCATCCCAATGAGAAACACGATAACCGCTGAGGCGGTGTAGCGGATCACATCTCCGGCCATGGCGCCGACCAGAGGTGACGGGTGCCAGACCGGCATTGATTTGAAGCGGTCGTAAATGCCTTTGTGAATGTCAGTATTCAGCGTCATGCCGGTGTAGATGGTGGTAAACACCACCGTCTGCGCCAAAATTCCGGGTAGCAGAAAATTCAGATAGGCGTCGGTCGAGCCCGCCAATGCACCGCCAAACAGGTAGGTAAACATGACGGTGAACATGATTGGCGTGACCAGCACATCGAACAGTTGCTCCGGTACGTGTTTGATTTTCAGCAGGGCGCGCCAGCCAAAGGTCAGGATGTTTGAAATCGGGCCAGGCAGGTTTGGCCGGGAGCGGTCGGCCATCAACAAGGCCAGAGCGTCGGTCTGGCTGGAAGTTGGCGTTGCTTCTGGGGCCCTATTGGTATTCAGCGCGTCGGTCATGGGGTCAGCGCCTCCTCGGCGGGTTCGGTGTGGTGGCCGGTCAGCGCCAGAAAGACTTCATCCAGGCTGGGCTGGTCCATGGAAAAACTGGCCAGGGCTATGTCGAGACCGCTTAGGCCCGAGAGTAAACTGGCCGCGCGTGCGGTGTCCGACAACTGTATCGACAGACTGGTCGGCTCAGCCTCCAGCGTTACGGCGCTGTCGAGTTGTTGTTCCAGCCACTGGTGGGCGGCCGGGCGGTCTTCCGGGTTGGCCAGACGCAAGCGCAGCACGCCGGAGCCGACCGAGCGCTTCAGTTCTGCGGGTGTGCCTTCGGCGATTACCCGGCCGTGGTCGATCACCGCAATGCGTTCGGCCAGTTGGTCAGCCTCTTCCAGGTACTGGGTGGTCAATAATACGGTGGTGCCTGCCTGGGCGAGGCTGCGCACGATATCCCACACCTGGTTGCGCGAACGCGGGTCGAGGCCCGTGGTGGGTTCATCCAGAAACAACAGTTCCGGGGGGATGATAAGCGATGAGGCAATGTCCAGTCGCCGGCGCATGCCGCCGGAGTAATCCTTCACCTGTTTGTCGGCGGCGTCGCTGAGGTCGAATGCATCGAGCAGTTGCTGCGCACGGGCTTTACCCGAACGACCGTGAAAGCCCAGAAGGCGGGCCAGCAGGCGCAGATTTTCGCGCCCGGTCAGATCTTCGTCGACCGAGGCAAATTGCCCGGTAAGGCTGATGCGCTGCCGCACCTCGGCGGCCTGGGCGGCAACATCGAGCCCGAGCACGCGGGCGTTACCGCTATCCGGCGGGATCAGCGTGGCCAGCATGCGCACTGTTGTCGTTTTGCCAGCACCGTTAGGGCCGAGCAAGCCGTATACACTGCCTGCCCGCACTCGCAGATCAATGCCGTTCACCGCTCGGGTCTTGCCAAAATGCTTGCTCAGGCCAGCCACCTCAATGGCCAGTGGCGATATTTCCTTGTTCATGCGAAGTCCCTGCAAGGCAGAAAAACTCCATCATACACCCGCACAACGGAAGAGAAAGTAGACAAGAGTCACTCTAGCTATGGTTAAACCACTGTGGAGTGGTGCCCCCGACAGTCCCGATGTACAAGAGCCGAACATGCGCTTGCTGTTGGGTGGTCCGGCCATTTGGCAAGTCTGGTCAATGGTTCAATATAGTTTTTTTCATTTGATA
>NZ_JBBDNQ010000034.1:0-210945 GCF_040877505.1 Pseudohongiella sp. | reverse complement strand
GTGAAGGCGGCCGTACCGTGGGCGCTGGTGTGGTATCGAAGATTCTTGAGTAAGATTGTAGACGTTCGGCGAAGAGGCGGCTTCTGGTCGCCTCTTTCGCGGGCGGGCCAGGCGGGAAGAATATCCGATAGTTGAGAGTTTTGCTTGACACAAGGGTGCTTCGGCCTTAGAATTCCGCTTCCTTTTTTCCAGTCCCGAAAGTGTTTTTAGGGGCGGTTCAAGAAGTAACTGTTTAATTTAAAAAGTTTTTTGGAGAGCAGAGTAGATGCAAAGTCAGCGTATCAGAATCCGGCTTAAGGCCTTTGATCATCGGCTGATCGATCAGTCTACTCAGGAAATAGTCGATACTGCCAAGCGGACAGGTGCGCAGGTGCGTGGCCCCATCCCTTTGCCGACGAACAAGGAGCGCTACACCATATTGATATCGCCGCACGTGAACAAAGATGCGCGCGATCAGTATGAAATCAGAACGCATAAGCGTCTCCTGGATATCGTAGAGCCAACAGAAAAAACAGTGGATGCACTGATGAAACTGGATCTGGCGGCAGGTGTTGAAGTGCAGATCAGTCTTGGGTAAGGGCTGAATATTCCAGAATTTTTGTGTTAGGCCGGTTTGTTTAATTGATGCGAGAAATGGTTCAGTGATTTAAAACTGATAACAGCTAGCTCAGGGGGCAGATAGTGTCCCACAGCAAACATGGTGTAATGCGATAGCAGCCATAGCGGGTTCAAGCCCCGTACACGATGAGGTTCAAAAAATGTCGATTGGTTTGGTCGGTCGAAAGAGCGGCATGACCCGCGTATTCACTGAAGCTGGGGAGTCTATTCCGGTAACAGTGGTTGAGGTCAGCCCCAACAGAATTACTCAGCTTAAAACTGAGGAAGTGGATGGCTATAGCGCTGTTCAGGTAACCGTTGGTGCGCGCAAAGCGTCCCGCGTTACCCGTTCGCTGGCCGGTCACTTTGCCAAGGCGGGCACCGAAGCAGGCGAAGGCCTGTGGGAGTTCCGCGCGGCCCAGCAAGAGCTTGCCGACTTTACTGCCGGCGGCGAAATCACGGTTTCCCTCTTTGCAGCTGGCCAGAAAGTAGACGTCACGGGCACCTCCAAAGGTAAAGGCTTCGCCGGTACCATCAAGCGTCACAACTTCAGCATGCAGGATGCCACCCACGGTAACTCGCTGTCTCACCGGGCACCCGGTTCCATTGGTCAGTGTCAAACGCCAGGTCGCGTGTGGAAAGGCAAGAAAATGGCCGGACACATGGGCGATGTGCGCGTCACTACGCAGTCACTGGAAGTTGTACGTGTCGACACTGATAACAATCTGTTGCTGGTCAAGGGTGCTATTCCTGGTGCTACTGGCTCCAGAGTGGTTGTGCGTCCTTCTGTCAAATCAGCCGGATCCAAGGGGTAATCAGCGATGGAACTTAATCTCGCAAAACCCGGTAGCCAGGCCGGTAACGGAACAGTCTCAGTATCCGATGAGACTTTCGGTAAAGAATTTAACGAAGCATTGGTCCACCAGACAGTCGTCACCTATATGGCAGGCGCTCGTCAGGGCACCGTGCAGCAAAAGACTCGCTCAGATGTCAGGGGCGGTGGCCGCAAGCCTTGGCGTCAGAAGGGCACGGGCCGTGCCCGCGCCGGTACTACGCGAAGCCCGATCTGGCGCTCCGGTGGTGTTACGTTTGCTGCGCGTCCTCAGGATCACAGCAAAAAGCTGAACAGAAAGATGTACCGTGGCGCGATGCGCTGCATTCTGTCCGAGTTGTTGCGTCAGGATCGTTTGATCATTGTTGAGCAGTTCGCACTTGATTCACACAAAACCAAGGATCTGGCCAGCAAGCTGAAAGAGTTTGCTCTGGACAACGTGCTTATCGTGGCAGAGGAAGTGGCAGAGAATCTCTACCTTGCCGCACGCAACCTGCATAACGTTGATGTGCTGGACGTGTCGGGTCTGGATCCGGTCAGTCTGATTGGTTTCGAGAAAGTAATGATGACTGTGCCTGCACTCAAAAAAGTTGAGGAGATGCTGTCATGAACCAGCAAAGACTGTATTCAATTATTGTTGGTCCTCACGTGTCGGAAAAAGCGGCAATCATGGCTGAAGGTCACAACCAGGTAGCATTTGTTGTTACCAGTGATGCGACCAAGCCGGAGATTCGCGAAGCCATCGAGACACTGTTCAAAGTGACTGTTGAAGAGCTTCAGGTGTTGAACGTCAAGGGTAAAACCAAGCGTACAGCCCGCGGTAAACTGAGACAAAAATCAAACTGGAAAAAGGCTTACGTTAAGCTCGCGCAAGGTCAGGAAATCGACTTTGCGGACATGGCGTAAGGAAGGGTCGCGGTTATGGCAGTTGTAAAATGTAAACCCACCTCGCCAGGGCGCAGGTTCGTCATCAAGATTGTGAACCCTGAGCTGCACAAAGGTGAGCCGTATGCGCCTTTGTTGGCAAGCAAGTCCAAGACAGGTGGACGTAATAACGCTGGTCGTATTACGCGTCGTCACGCTGGCGGTGGTCACAAACAGAAGTACCGGATCATTGATTTCCGTCGCGACAAGGACGGTATCGCAGCGACAGTGGAGCGACTGGAATACGATCCGAATCGTACCGCCAACATCGCGCTGTTGCTTTATGCCGATGGCGAGCGTCGTTACATCATTGCTCCGGCCAAAATCAGTGCCGGCGACTCCCTGATTTCAGGTGATGAGGCGCCGATCAAGACAGGCAACTGTCTGCCACTGCGCAACATACCGCTGGGTAGCACGATTCATTGTGTAGAGCTCAAGCCAGGCAAGGGCGCGCAGATCGCACGCAGCGCTGGTGGCTCTGCTCAGCTGGTTGCCCGTGAAGGCGCCTACGCTACTTTGCGTCTGCGTTCGGGCGAAATGCGTAAAGTGCTGGCGGATTGTCGCGCCACTTTGGGCGAAGTATCAAATTCAGAGCACAGCCTGCGATCACTGGGTAAAGCCGGTGCCACACGCTGGCGTGGTATTCGCCCGACGGTTCGTGGTGTGGTAATGAACCCGGTAGACCACCCGCATGGTGGTGGTGAGGGTCGTACCTCCGGTGGTCGTCATCCTGTGACGCCATGGGGTAAGCCGACCAAGGGTTACAAAACCAGGACAAACAAGCGTACCTCTAACATGATTGTACGCCGCAGAAATGCAAGCCGATAAGGCCTGATAACAGAGGAAATAAAAGTGCCACGTTCACTGAAAAAGGGTCCTTTCATAGACCTTCATTTAATGAAAAAAGTGCAGGCAGCGCGCGATGCCAACGACAAGCGTCCAATCAAAACCTGGTCGCGTCGTTCAATGGTATCTCCGGATATGCTCGGCCTGACAATCGCCGTGCATAATGGTCAGCAGCATGTGCCCGTGTTTATTTCCGAAGACATGGTGGGCCATAAGCTGGGCGAATTCTCGGCGACACGGAACTACCGTGGCCACGTTGCTGACAAGAAAGCCAAGCGCTGATTAGCGGGGATAATGAGATGGAAGTTGTAGCAAGATTGCGCGGCGCTCGGCTCTCTGCCCAGAAGGCAAGGCTGGTAGCTGATCAGATTCGAGGCAAGGCAGTTGAAGAAGCACTGCAATTGTTGAGCTTCAGCCCCAAAAAGGGTGCAGAGATCATCAAGAAAGTGCTGGATTCAGCGATAGCCAATGCTGAGCATAATGAAGGGGCGGATGTGGATGAATTGAAGGTCTCCACTATCTTTGTAGATGAAGGTATGAGCATGAAGCGAATTCGTCCGCGAGCCAAAGGCCGCGCTGATCGCATCGTCAAGCGTACCTGCCACATCACCGTTAAAGTAGCCGATAAGTAGGAGATCAGGATGGGTCAGAAAGTACATCCAACCGGAATTCGGCTTGGTATAGTTAAAAAACACACTTCAGTCTGGTTTGCTGAAGGTCGAAATTATGCTGAGCATTTGCTGGTAGACTTGCAGGTTCGCGCTTACATCCGCAAGCAGCTTGCAAATGCATCTGTGTCCCGGGTAGAGATCGAGCGTCCGGCACAAACAGCCCGTATTACCATTTACACTGCCCGACCCGGCATCGTGATTGGCAAGAAAGGCGAAGATGTGGAGAAGCTGCGTAATACCCTGATAGCGAAAATGGGTGTTCCGGTTCATATCAACATTGAAGAGATTCGCAAGCCTGATCTGGACGCTCAATTGGTAGCCGACAGTGTTGCTCAGCAGCTGGAGCGTCGTGTGATGTTCCGTCGCGCCATGAAGCGCGCGGTACAGAATGCCATGCGCCAGGGCGCTGAAGGGATCAGAATTCAGGTTGGTGGTCGTCTTGGTGGTGCAGAAATTGCCCGGACCGAGTGGTACCGTGAAGGTCGTGTACCTTTGCACACTCTGCGCGCGGATATTGATTATGCAGCGTCCGAAGCAGCTACAACATACGGGATTATTGGCGTGAAGGTCTGGATTTTCAAAGGTGAAATCCTGGACCTGAAGGAAGCCGCCACGGCTCCACAGAAAGCGTCCAAGTAGAGGATAGGCCAAGATGTTACAACCAAAGCGTACCAAATTTCGTAAGATGATGAAGGGCCGTAACCGCGGTCTCTCTCATCGCGGCAGTAAGGTAGATTTCGGCGAGTTCGGTCTCAAGGCTGTTTCTCGCGGTCGGTTGACTGCACGTCAGATCGAATCTGCCCGTCGTGCCATGACTCGTCACGTGAAGCGTGGCGGCAAAATCTGGATTCGTGTGTTCCCGGACAAGCCTATTACCCAGAAGCCTCTCGAAGTGCGTCAGGGTAAAGGTAAGGGTAACGTGGAATACTGGGTGGCGCTGATTCAGCCAGGTCGAGTGATGTTCGAGATCGAGGGTGTTGATGAGACGCTGGCGCGTGAAGCGTTCCAGCTGGCGGCCGCCAAGCTCCCGTTTGAGACCACTTTTGTTAAACGGACGGTGATGTAATGAAAGCCAATGAATTGCGTGAAAAATCCGTTGTGGAGCTCAATGAACAACTCAACGGCCTGTATCGTGATCAGTTCAACTACAGGATTCAGAAGCGGACAGGACAACTCGGGCAGACGCACCTGCTGTCAGCTGTTAAGCATGATATAGCCCGGGTTAAGACGATCATTACTGAAAAGCAGAAAAGTGGATCCTGATTATGTCGCTTAATGAAACTAACGAAACAAAGACCGGGCGCATGGTGTCTGGCAAAGTCGTCAGCTCAAAGATGGACAAGTCCATTGTTGTGCTGGTTGAGCGTCGGGTGAAGCACCCGGTGTACGGCAAATATATTACACGTTCCTCCAAGCTCCACGCGCATGACGCGAACAATGAGTGTAAAGAGGGCGATAAGGTTACTGTTAAAGAAGTCAGACCGATGTCAAAGACCAAAACCTGGTCGCTGGTATCGATTGATGAAAGAGCTATGCAGATCTGATTCTGACAGTAAATTGGTTTTTGGCGCCATCTGGCGTTGTTGCTAAAGCGACAGTTTAAAGGGTTCGGAGAGAATCGATGATTCAGGTACAGTCATATTTAGATGTGGCAGACAACAGTGGTGCCAAACGAGTAATGTGTATCAAGGTGCTCGGCGGCTCACATCGTCGTTATGCCCGCATCGGGGATGTCATAAAAGTGACAGTCAAGGAAGCGATTCCCCGAGGCAAGGTGAAGAAGGGCCAGGTGTTATCAGCACTGGTTGTTCGCACCAAAAAAGGTGTTCGCAGAAGCGACGGCTCGCTTATCAAGTTTGATGATAATGCTGCGATTCTGCTCAATAATCAGCAAGCGCCCATCGGGACGCGTGTGTTCGGGCCGGTGACTCGGGAACTTCGTAACGAGAAGTTCATGCGAATCATCTCCCTGGCACCCGAAGTGCTGTGATAGAAATCGAGGCCGCGAAATATGCGTAAGATCAAGTGTAACGATGAAGTGATAGTCATCTCCGGTAAGGACAAGGGCAAGCGTGGTACGGTGTCCCGTCTGGTCGGCGAAAACAAGGTGATTGTCGGTGGTATCAATATTGTAAAACGACACACCAAGCCAAACCCGAATGCGGGCGTGACAGGTGGTATCGTTGAGAAGGAAGCTGCCCTGGATATTTCCAATGTAGCTATCTTCAATCCGGAAACCAGTAAAGCTGATCGTGTCGGCTTCCTGGTAGAAGACGGAAAGAAAAAGCGGATTTTCAAATCCTCTAACAAAGTCATTGATTAACGGAAACTCAGGTCGCCAACATGGCTCAGTTGAAAGAATTTTACAAAAGTGACGTAATACCCACTCTGAAAAAACAGTTCGGGTATGACAATCCGATGCGCGTGCCCCGTATCACCAAGGTGGTATTGAATATGGGCGTAGGTGAGGCTGTGGGCGACAAGAAGTTGCTGGACAACGCTGTCGCAGACCTGGTCATGATCAGTGGTCAGAAGCCGGTTATCACCAAGGCGCGTAAATCCATCGCAGGCTTCAAGATTCGTGCTGGCTGGCCCATTGGTGCCAAAGTCACCTTGCGTGGTGAGCGCATGTACGATTTCCTTGACCGTCTGGTTGATATCGCGATCCCGCGTATTCGTGACTTCCGTGGCTTGAACCCTAAAGCATTCGACGGTCGTGGTAACTATGCGATGGGCGTGACCGAGCAAATCATTTTCCCGGAAGTGGAATATGACAAGGTAGACAAGATTCGTGGTCTGGATATCACCATCACCACGACAGCACAAAATGACGAGGAAGGCAGAGCGCTGTTAGCCGCCATGCGTTTCCCGTTTAAAGCACAGGCAGCCAAGTCTGCCGCGAAGGAGTCCTGAAATGGCTAAATCTTCAATGATTGCACGCGAAGAGAAGCGGACCCGCACGGTAGCAAAGTTTGCGAAAAAGCGCGCGGCCATCAAAGCTGTTCTTGCAGATGTGAATGCCAGCGATGATGAGAAGTGGGAAGCGCAGATTGCATTTCAGAAGTTGCCGCGAGATGCCAGCCCGGTTCGTCAGCGCAAGCGTTGTCGTATCACCGGTCGTCCTCACGGGGTGTACCGCAAGTTCGGAATGTGCCGACACAAGTTGCGTGAAGCAGCCATGCGTGGCGATGTGCCTGGACTGACAAAGGCCAGCTGGTAAGCGGAGAAATTAATTATGAGTATGTCAGATCCAATTGCAGATTTGTTGACACGCCTGCGAAATGCACAAATGGCACGTTTGCCCAAGATGAGCTGCCCGTCGTCCAAAGTAAAAGTGGCCATTTGCCGCGTACTGCAGGATGAAGGCTACATCACTGGTTTCGATGTTCAGGAGAATGGCAGCAAGCGTGAATTGACTGTTGACCTGAAGTACTTTCAGGGCAAGCCCGTGATCGAAGAAATCAAACGGGTAAGCAAGCCCGGCCTGCGTCAGTACAAGGGTAAAGAAGAATTGCCGCGAAACCGCCAAGGGCTCGGTATCGTTATCGTCTCCACCAATCAGGGGTTGATGACAGAGAAACAGGCCCGTTCCGCCGGCGTCGGCGGGGAAGTTTTGTGTACCGTATTCTGATACACACAATTCTTAGACACAGTATATAGAGCACGATTATGTCCAGAGTAGCGAAAAACCCGATTACATTGCCGAAAGGTGTAGAGACGGCGATTGCTGGAAGCGCAATTACCGTAAAAGGTAGCAAAGGCAGTCTGAACATCGACCTGCACAACGATGTTGAAGTTCAACAGGACGGCAATGTTCTGCAGGTGTCGGCCAAAAACGGCTCACGCCAGGCAAACGCGCTGGCAGGAACATTTCGCGCCCTGATCAACAACATGGTTGTGGGTGTGAGTGAAGGTTTTCAGCGCAAATTGCAGCTTCAGGGCGTTGGTTATCGTGCCAAGGCCCAGGGCAAAACACTGAATATTACGGTTGGTTATTCTCATCCGATCGATTACGAATTGCCTGCTGGTGTTACGGCGGACACACCGACTCAGACTGAGATCGTGTTGAGTTCCTCCGACAAACAGCTGCTTGGAAAAGTAGCGGCGGACATTCGTGATTTCCGTCCACCGGAGCCTTACAAGGGCAAGGGTATTCGATACGCGGACGAGAATGTTTACAGAAAAGAAGCGAAGAAAAAATAGGGCGTGACATGATGAATGTGAAAAAGCAGGCTCGTATTCGTCGCGCACGACGAACCAGAGCAAAGATAAGTGAGCTGGGTGTTAACCGCTTGTGTGTTTATCGCACACCGCGCCACATATATGCACAGATTATCTCGGCAACGGGTGATCAGGTGTTGGCAAGCGCGTCGACGGTTGAGAAAGAAATGCGCAGCGGCGTCACAGGTAATGTTGAAGCAGCCAGCAAGATCGGAAAACTGATTGCTGAACGGGCCAAGAAGGCCGGCTTGAACAAAGTGGCATTTGATCGTGCCGGTTATAACTATCATGGTCGCGTAAAGGCTTTGGCTGATGCGGCGCGTGAAGGCGGCTTGGAATTTTAAGGGTTTAAGAATATGGCAGCTAGAGACGAGGCGAGAAAGAACGAAGAAGGTTTACAGGAGAAATTGATCCAGGTAAACCGTGTCGCCAAGGTGGTTAAAGGTGGTCGAATTTTCGCCTTTACTGCATTGACTGCGGTCGGTGATGGCAATGGTCGTGTAGGTTTCGGTCGTGGCAAGGCACGTGAAGTGCCGCTGGCTATCCAGAAGGCGATGGAAGCTGCCAGAAGAAACATGATCTCTGTGTCTCTGGACGGCAATACACTGGAATATCCGGTGAAAGCACGTCACGGTGCCTCCAAGATTTACATGCAGCCTGCTTCAGAAGGTACCGGTATCATTGCCGGTGGCGCGATGCGCTCCATCCTTGAACTGGCGGGCATACAGAACGTACTGGCCAAGTGCTACGGTTCGACTAACCCGGTTAACGTGGTTAACGCGACCTTCAAAGGCCTGAAAACAATGCGTGCTGCCGAAAGTGTTGCGGCAAAGCGTGGCAAAACACTTGAAGAGATCCTGGGTTAAGCAGCTATGGCTAAGAAATCAGCAACTAAAGATACAGCGGGCACTGTTAAAGTGACCCTGGTTCGCAGCCCCATCGGAACGATGGAAAGACATCGTCAGTGCCTGGTAGGCCTGGGACTGCGTCGTATGCATCAGACCGTTGAACTTCAGGATACACCTTCTGTTCGCGGCATTATCAACAAAGTCAGCTATATGCTGCAGGTTGAGGGATAAGTCATGCAATTAAACACTCTGAGTCCGGCACCCGGAAGCACCCAGTCACCCAAGCGCGTTGGCCGCGGTATCGGCAGCGGCTGGGGCAAAACCTGTGGCACCGGTCATAAAGGTCAGAAGTCTCGTAGCGGTGGTACAGTACGTCCCGGTTTTGAAGGCGGTCAAATGCCGTTGCAGCGTCGTCTGCCAAAATTCGGCTTTTCTTCACGCGTGGGTCGCATGACCGGTGAAGTGCGTACCAGTGAACTGAATGCAATTGAAGCCGATGTGATCAATGTTGATACGCTGCGAGCAGCCAATATCATCAATGGCAGCATCAAGCGCGTTAAGGTCATGTTGTCCGGTGACGTGACCAAGGCAGTGACGGTTGAAGGCTTGCGCGTTAGCAAGGGTGCTCGTGCAGCAATCGAAGCGGCCGGCGGCAAAGTGATCGACGCGGTAGTGCCGGATTACGTCGGCAAGAAAAAGACAAAAAAAGCGGTAGCGCAAGGCTGATACAAACAAAATGGCAAAGAAACCTAACATGAGCGGTGAAGGTGTAGGCGCGGGTCTCGGCGAGCTTAAAGCACGTCTGTTGTTCCTGTTGTTTGCCATTTTGGTTTATCGGATCGGAACGCATATTCCGGTGCCAGGCATTGATCCGGCACAGCTTGCGAACATGTTCAGTCAGAATGAGGGTACTTTCCTCGGACTGTTCAATATGTTCTCGGGCGGTGCCCTTGAGCGCATGAGTATCGTGGCACTGGGCATCATGCCCTATATTTCTGCCTCCATTATCATGCAGCTGCTGAGTGCGGTGAATCCGCACCTGGCGCAACTGAAAAAAGAAGGCGAGTCCGGTCGCCGCAAGATTACGCAGTACACGCGTTATGGCGCGTTATTGCTGGCACTGGTGCAGGGTACGGGTATGGCAGTTGGTCTGCTGGCCCCCATGGCTTATAACCCGGGCCTGGGCTTTACCTTTACTGCGATTGTGTCGCTGGTAACAGGCGCCATGTTCATGATGTGGCTGGGTGAGCAGATTACCGAGCGCGGTGTTGGTAACGGTATTTCAATGCTTATTTTTGCCGGCATTGTTGCAGGCTTGCCGGCGGCTGTTGGTAACTCGCTGTCGCAGGCTTACGAAGGCCAGATCAGCGGTTTACTGCTGCTGGTAGTAGGCATCATTGCGGTTGTGGTGATTGCCGGCATCGTGTTTATCGAGCGTGGCCAGCGTCGTATCACAGTGAACTACGCTAAACGACAGCAAGGCAACAAGCTTTACCAGGCACAGTCCAGCCACCTGCCTCTGAAAGTGAATATGGCAGGTGTGATACCGGCGATTTTTGCCAGCAGTATCCTGCTGTTCCCGGCGTCAATCGGGCAGTGGTTTGGTCAGGCTGAAGGCGCTGAATGGCTACAGGATCTGGCTCTGATGATTGGACCGGGGCAGCCTCTGTACATCATTATTTTCAGTGCCATGATTATTTTCTTCTGCTTCTTCTACACGGCGTTGGTGTTTAACCCCCGTGATGTGGCAGATAACCTGAAGCGTTCAGGTGCCTTTATTCCCGGTATTCGTCCGGGTGAGCAGACTGCCCGGTACATCGATGCAGTGCTGACTCGATTGACAATGTTTGGTGCGATTTACATCACCATTGTTTGTTTGTTGCCGAACTTCTTCCAGATGATGGCCAATGTGCCATTTAATCTGGGTGGTACAGCGCTTTTGATTGTTGTGGTGGTGAGCATGGACTTTATGTCGCAAGTGCAATCCCATCTGATGTCGCACCAGTATGACTCTTTGATGAAGAAGTCCAATCTGGGCACTTTTGGTCGCAATTGAAGATTGACTAGCGATACCGGGCCTTAAAGCCCCGGCCGCCGAATGGAGAGAGAAACGTGAAAGTCAGAACATCAGTTAAAAAAATCTGTCGCAAATGCAAAGTTGTCAGACGCAACCGTGTTGTGCGGGTCATCTGCTCGGCGGAGCCCAGACACAAGCAGCGTCAGGGCTAAGTATCTGGTTGATTTTTATATCGCCAGAGTATATCCTTTGCGCCCCTGAATTCGAGGGGCATTGGGTCTCTGGTACATGAGTAATTTACAAGATTGGAGTTAAACTATGGCACGTATTGCCGGTGTCAACATACCAGATAACAAGCACCTCGTAATTTCCCTGGAATACATTTTCGGGATAGGTGCGACACGCGCCAAACTGATTTGCGAACGTGTCGGTATTGCTCCCCAGACCAAGACCAACGCTTTGTCGCCGGAACAACTGGACAATATTCGTGCAGAAGTCGGCAAGTTTACTGTAGAAGGTGATCTGCGTCGTGAAGTGTCAATGAGCATCAAGCGCCTGATGGACCTCGGTTGTTTCCGTGGTATCCGTCACCGTCGTTCATTGCCCGTTCGTGGTCAGCGCACCAAGACGAATGCCCGGACCCGTAAAGGCCCGCGTAAACCGATTCGTAAATAAGTTGTAATGACCCGCGCAACTGTGTGCGGGTTCGAGAGATAAACGCTTTAATCTGATTCAGGAATTATCTATGGCAAAGCCAGCAGCTAAAGCAGCCCCAAAGAAAAAGGCGCGAAAAGCGGTTGTGGACGGGATTGCATTTATTCATGCATCCTTCAATAACACTATCGTGACAATCACTGACCGTCAGGGTAACGCCCTGAGCTGGGCCACCTCGGGTGGTTCGGGTTTCCGTGGTTCACGTAAAAGCACACCGTTTGCTGCGCAGGTTGCTGCTGAACGTGCCGGTAAATCAGCGATCGAGTTGTATGGTCTGAAGAACCTTGATGTCAAGGTTAACGGTCCTGGCCCGGGTCGTGAATCAGCCGTACGTGCGCTGAATGCCTGCGGTCTGAAAGTCGGCAACATCACTGATGTGACGCCGATTCCACACAACGGTTGTCGACCCCCGAAAAAGCGCCGAGTCTGACGCTTAATCACCGGATCAGTTATCGCTCATTCAGGCTTAATGCCGAGAGTAAGAATACAGGAGTCAGTCTATGGCCCGCTACCTAGGCCCAAAATGCAAGCTAGCTCGACGCGAGGGAACAGATCTGTTCCTGAAGAGCGGTGTTCGTCCGCTGGAAAGCAAGTGCAAAGCAGAAACCATTCCCGGTCAGCACGGCGCGCGTCGTGGCCGACTGTCCGACTACGGTGTCCAGCTGCGTGAAAAGCAGAAAGTGCGTCGTATGTACGGCATCCTTGAACGTCAGTTCGCGTCGTACTACAAGGAAGCTGCCCGCCGTAAGGGTGCAACCGGTGAAAATCTGCTGCAACTCCTGGAATGTCGTCTGGACAACGTTGTATATCGTATGGGTTTTGGCTCAACACGTGCCGAGTCCCGTCAGTTGGTATCGCACAAATCCATTCTGGTCAATGGCGCCGTTGTCAACGTGCCGTCGTATCAGATAGCACCTGGTGACGTGGTTTCCGTGCGTCCGAAAGCAAAAGAGCAGCTGCGTATCAAGTCAGCGATGGATCTGGCTGGCCAGCGTACTGCAGTGGAATGGCTCACTGTGGATACAACGAAACAGGAAGGGCAGTTTACCCGTAAACCTGATCGCGCTGATTTGTCTCAGGATATTAACGAAAACCTGATCGTAGAGCTTTACTCCAAGTAAGTCTTGAAAGACTAAACAGATAAGGCAGTAAAGAACATTACCAGGCTAATTGTTAAGGGTGAAACCATGCAGATTTCGTTGTCGGATTTTCTTACACCACAGTTGATCAAAGTCGAAGAGTTTGACAAGTATCACTCCAAAGTGGTGCTTGAGCCCCTTGAGCGTGGTTTCGGCCACACTCTGGGTAACGCATTGCGAAGAATTCTGCTTTCCTCCATGCCCGGTTGTGCAGTGGAAGAGGTTGAAATCGACGGTGTTGTGCACGAGTACAGCAGCATCGAAGGCGTCCGTGAAGACGTCATCGAGATTCTGCTGAACCTGAAAGGTGTGGCGATTGTATTAAATGGCCAGGATGAAGCGGTATTGAGTCTTAGCCGAAAAGGCGCCGGTGCAGTGACTGCAGGCGATATCGTTTGTGACCACAATGTTGAAGTTGTTAATCCTGAGCACGTTATCGCCAACCTGAACGCTGCGGGCGAGCTTAATATGCGCATCACTGTCCGTAAGGGCCGCGGTTATGTGCCGGCTGATACGCGCAAACGTGATGATGATGAAACCCGTGCCGTAGGCCGTCTGGTGCTGGATGCCTCATACAGCCCTGTACTCAGTTGCGCCTACTCGGTGGAGAGCACTCGTGTAGAGCAGCGCACCGACCTGGATAAACTGGTTATTGACCTTCGCACCAACGGTACAATTGATCCGGAAGAAGCCATTCGTCGCGCCGCTACAATCCTGCAGCATCAACTCGCCGTATTTGTTGATCTGCAAAGCCAGGAAGCGGCAGCACCGGAAGAGCCCGAAGACGAGATCGACCCGATTCTGTTGCGTCCGGTAGATGACCTTGAATTGACAGTGCGTTCAGCAAACTGCCTGAAAGCCGAAGATATTTATTACATTGGCGACTTGATTCAGCGTACAGAAGTAGAACTGCTGAAGACCCCGAACCTGGGTAAAAAATCGCTGACAGAAATTAAAGATGTGCTGGCGACCCGTGGTCTGTCACTGGGTCTGCGCTTGGAGAACTGGCCACCTGCCAGCCTGCGTACAGAAGAAAAAGCCAATTAATCAAAGCGAGTCAGCCGTGAGGCTGCTGTTGGAATAGGAATAGTAGATATGCGTCATCGTCATAGTGGACGTCAGCTGAACAGAAACTCTTCTCACCGTAAGGCCATGTTTCGCAACATGACGACCTCTCTGGTTGAGCACGAGCTGATCAAGACTACCGTCATCAAAGCAAAAGAGCTGCGTATGGTTGCTGAGCCGCTGATCACGCTGGCAAAGACTGATAGCGTTGCTAATCGTCGCCTGGCATTTGCGCGTCTGCGTAGCAAAGAAGCGGTAGGCAAGCTTTTCACCGACCTGGGCCCGCGTTACCAGGACCGACCCGGTGGATACATCCGAATCATGAAGTGTGGTCTGCGTGCCGGTGACAAATCGCCAATGGCGTATGTTGAACTGGTAGGACGTCCTGCAAGTGTGGAAAATGAATCTGCGTTGGAAAGCGCTGAGGATTGATGTGCTGACTGACGGATCCGGCCAGCGCCTGATCTCGTGACGCAATTAGAAAGCCGGGCTTGCCCGGCTTTTTTGTTTCTGTTTATTTGAACAGCAGAGGTGATTGCAATGCCAAAAAGCTTTTTTCCACCGCAGCGCACCCTGATGGGGCCGGGGCCTTCTGATGTCAGCCCCCGTGTGCTGGCAGCACTGGCACGCCCCACCATTGGACACCTGGACCCGGCATTCATAGATCTTATGGATGAAATCAAAGTGCTTCTGCAATACGCTTTTCAAACCAAAAACGCATTGACTCTGCCGGTTTCTGCGCCTGGTTCAGCTGGCATGGAGGCGGTGTTCGCGAACCTGCTGCAGGCAGGTGACAAGGTTATCGTCTGTCAGAACGGCGTGTTCGGCGGACGCATGAAAGAGAATGTCGAGCGCTGTGGCGCGACGGCGATCATGGTGCAGGATGATTGGGGTAAGCCGGTCGACCCGGATAAACTTGAAGAGGCCTTGCGTGCCAACCCCGATGCCCTGGCCGTAGCATTTGTGCATGCGGAGACATCGACGGGTGTGCGCAGTGATGCCAAAGCGTTGAGCGCATTGGCGCACCGGTACGACTGTCTGGCAATCGTTGACGCTGTCACATCGCTGGCTGGTATCGAGCTTTGTGTAGACGATTGGGGTATTGATGCAGTCTACTCAGGCACACAAAAGTGTCTGTCCTGTGTGCCAGGCCTGTCTCCTGTGAGCTTCAGCGACCGTGCTGTTGCCTGTATACGAAAACGTCGACAACGGGTACAGAGCTGGTTCCTGGACATGAACCTGATCATGGATTACTGGGGCGGTGACGCAAAACGCAGTTACCACCACACCGCACCCGTCAATGCCCTGTATGCCTTGCATGAATCTCTGCTGATGGTCCAGGAAGAAGGCCTGGCAGCGGCATGGGCCAGACACGCCTTGCATCACAAAGCGTTTGCAGTGGGAATAGAGGCATTGGGGCTTGGGTTTGTCGTTGATGCCAGTGCCCGCCTTCCGCAATTAAATGCAGTGACGGTCCCGACGGGTATTAATGAAGCGGCGGTTCGCGCGGAACTGCTGCAGGCCTGGAACCTTGAAATAGGATCGGGACTGGGGGCGTTGGCAGGCAAAGTGTGGCGGATTGGTCTGATGGGACACACGGCCAGTCAGACCAATGTTCTGAAGTGCCTCACCGCGCTGGGGAGCACTCTGCAGTCAATGGCAGCTGCCGTGGATACTGATGCTGCAGTGGCAGCAGCGAAGAAAATCTATCAGGCATGACGGCGGCGGTGTGTCGCCCCGTCAGTCCCGGTGCCAGAGCAAACCGATAAACAACATGGGCCACAGCCCAAGGTGTATAAACGTGTCGGCCGTATTGAATATATAATTCCAGAACGGAATGCCCCGGACATCAATGAAGTCGATAACGCTGCCGTAGACAAGACGGTCCAGTACGTTGCTCAGGCCGCCGCCGGCAATAAAACCGAAGCACAGAAACTCGTAAACCCTTACCTTCCGCCCTCGCACCAGATAAGTAACCAGAGCAGCGATCAACATGATGCTGAACAGGCCAAATATCCAGCCCTGGCCCTGTGCCATGCCGAACACGCCGCCCAGGTTCCGTATGTGTGTGAAATTCAGGACAGAGTTGATTTCAACACTCGTGCCCAGAGGAATACGGGTGTTAACCAGATAACTGCCCAGCTGAGACAGGGCCAGGCAGGCAGCGCTGATCAAGGTAAAACCGAGCAGGTAGCTGCCTCGCCTGTTGGTGACCGGTGCGGTCAGAAACAGGCGAAGTTCAGAGTTGCGTGACATTCGGTGACTCCGGTTTCAGATCTCGTTGAAGAACGCGCGCAGCCGCTCAGCGTTCTTGCCGACATCGCTCAGCCCTACGCGCGATGTTGAGCGTGCATCAACCACTGCGCCTGTGGGTGTCTGCACAATGCGAATAACCACATCGTCTTTGAAGCGGAACCAGAAAGTGGTGTCTGTTGCCTCGATTCGGCCTGCGCCGGGATCCTGCGCAACCAGTTCCCAGCCCAGCGTGTCAACTGCAGCCAGCGCTCTTTCAAATACCGCCGTAGCGGAATCGTCATAGGTCCGGGTGGTGACGTCGGGGTAGGCCTCCTGCTGGCGTTGGGCATGCTCCTGCGGTGTCATGTTGGGATTGCCGGTGCCGTACACAGTGGGATTGCTGTTATCGCCGCGTAACGCCAGCACATCAACAAATTGCGGCGGATCAATCACATCCGTACTGATGTCGTGAATTGGCGGTATGTTGGCACCTTCGCCCGGCAGATAGGACTGCGGGATGTACCAGGCGATGCCGGCGGCGATGGTGGCCAGGGCGGCAATCGTCGCCATACGAGCGGTGCCGGCGGCGGCGCGTTTGCTGCCCAGGACCAGAACGATAACGGTAATTGCAGCGCAGGCAAGCGTGACCCAGAGTACGAAGGGTTGGGCACTGCGCAGGATGGAGAAACCCTGCCTGAAATCCCACCAGCCCGTCCAGACGCCCAGCGGCGCGGCCAGGGCAAACAGGGCCAGACCCAGACCGGCAAGTGCTGCCAGTGCTGTCAGTATCACCAGGAGTATGGGGGCAGGCCCATTTGAGGAACCGATATTGTTGTTGTTCATGCAAAACTCCGAATTTGCCTGTTCAGGCGGTTAGTGGGTAAGTTTGGTTGGCGTAGAGCGTTATACGCTGATTCCCGTTGTCATGGATTTCAATCGTGCTAAGCGCACAGTTGTGCATGGCCGGCGGTTCCCAGACCCGCGCCAGGGGGCGTTGCTCGACATAGCTGAGGATGGTTTTTATCAGCAGGCCGTGGCTTACTATGGCAATACTGCGAGCACTGCTTTCAGCAAGAATGCTGTTCAGACGCGCTATCGCGCGGCGTTGTACCTGCTCAAAGGTCTCAGCCCCGTCCAGCAGGAAACAGTCGGGTCTGTTCCAGAAGGCATCGAATTGTTCAGGGTACTCCTGGCGCAGATCATCATATAGCCTGCCTTCCCAGGGGCCCATGTGAATCTCCCGTAACTGGTCACAGTAAACGATCGGCAGGTCGCGCTCGGCGAAGGCGATGGCGGCGGTTTCCCTCGTGCGCACGCTGCTGCTGCAATACACCTGGTGGATGTCCGAGTCCGCGAGTGTTGATGCCAGTGCCTGCGCCTGCGCTTTTCCGGTCTGGGTGAGCACGGACTCCTGCTGACCTTGTGCGCGGCGCTCCTTGTTCCAGTTGGTTTCACCGTGCCGGATCAGGTGGACATGCCGGGCAGTATTCATTGCGCCACCCTCGCCTCAGGGGTTGCCTGCTGTCCCGCATGCGTTCGCGTTCGCTGTACCGCGTCGAGCCAGCGAGCATAGTGTCTGTCGCGCCAGGCTTTGTCCTGTGCAGGCGCGAATGAGCGCTCCAGCTGCCACAGTCGGGTAATGTCATCCAGCGTAGAATAAAATCCGCATTGCAGGCCGGCAAGGTAGGCAGCACCCAGCGCCGTGGTTTCAGTGATTTGCGGCCGGTCGACCTGGCATCCGAGCAGATCAGCGAGTTTTTGCACGACAAAATTGTTGGCAGCCATGCCGCCATCGACGCGAAATGCGGTCGGGCGCAAACCGTCAGATTCCATGGCCTTTTGTAAATCCTTGGTCTGATAACACACTGACATCATTGCTGCGGTAACGATATCGGGGATGCCGGTATCGCGTGTCAGGCCGTAGATGGCTCCGCGTGCGTCGGGGTCCCACCAGGGCGCCCCCAGGCCGGTAAATGCCGGTACAAACATCAATGACAGGCCTTCCTGCGCCTGCGCCGCCATGGCCTCTGACTCTGCCGTGTCGTTAAAAAAATGCATTTTGTCGCGCAGCCATTGCATGGTGGCACCAGCCATGAAAATGCTGCCCTCCATCGCGTAGCTGGGCTCTCCGTTAAGTCGGTAAGCGACAGTCGATAACAGGTTGTGTGCCGATTGCAGGATCTTGTCGCCGGTATTCATTAATAAAAAACAACCGGTACCATAGGTGCTCTTGGTCATTCCGGGCGTAAAACACGCCTGTCCGAATGCAGCTGCCTGCTGGTCGCCGGCGATGCCGCCGACTGGCACTGGGTGGCCAAGCCATTGCTGGTCACATTCACCAAAATCCGCAGCGCTGTCCAGAACGTCAGGAAGCAATGACGCAGGGATATCGAACAATGCCAGCAGGTCAGGATCCCACTGCTGGGTGTGGATATTGAACAGCATGGTTCTGGAAGCATTGGTGGCATCCGTGCTGTGGCGCTTACCATTGGTCAAACGCCACAGCAGGAAACTGTCTATGGTGCCAAATGCCAGCTCACCAGCCTCGGCTGCAACTCTGGCGCCCTCCACGTTGTCCAGAATCCAGTTGATTTTGCTGGCTGAGAAATAAGAATCGAGCAGCAGTCCGGTACGCTCCTGGATGAGTTGCCCCCGGCCTTCATTGACAAGTCTGTTTTTGATTGCCTGGCAATAGCTGGCTGTACGCCGGTCCTGCCAGACTATGGCGCGGTGAATCGCTTTGCCGGTTTTGCGGTTCCAGATGACAGTGGTTTCACGCTGATTGGTGATGCCGATGGAAGCAATGGCGGAGGCCTCAATTCTACCTGAGGACAAGGCATCACGGCAGCTCTGCAGGCTGGTCTGCCATATATCTTCAGGTTCATGTTCCACCCATCCATCGTGCGGGTAATGCTGCTTGTAGTCGTACTGCGCTGAGCTGACGGCTTTGCCTTCGCGCGAAAAAATGATGGCACGGCTGCTGGTGGTGCCCTGGTCAATTGCTAGCAGATAGTGGCTCATGTTCGCTGTCCCTCTTTTGGTGGCATGGTACTATACCCGACAATACAAATCCCGCTTTCTGAGGCTTAGCTATGGTTGACACGAAGGACGCTTCGTCGCTTGCCACATCATCAAATGTCGATTTGCTGATAATCGGTGGAGGTATCAATGGCACAGGAATCGCTGCCGACGCGGCTGGCCGTGGTTTATCGGTGTTGCTGTGTGAAAAAAGTGATCTCGGTGGTGCCACCTCATCGGCCAGTACCAAACTGATTCATGGCGGGCTGCGATATCTGGAATACTATGAATTCAGGCTGGTCAGGGAATCCCTGGCCGAACGGGAGGTGTTGTTGCGGGCAGCCCCTCACATTGTCTGGCCTCTGCGTTTCCGGCTGCCGCATCAGCCCCGTCAGCGCCCGGCGTGGATGATTCGAGCTGGCCTGTTTCTCTACGACCACCTGGGTAAGCGCGTTACCTTGCCTGCGTCGAAAGCCATTCGCTTTGGTGCGGACAGCCCTTTGGTCGAGGAATTCAAGAAAGGTTTTGAATACTCTGACTGCTGGGTCGATGACGCCCGACTGGTTGTCCTTAACGCCATGCAGGCCAGCCGCGGCGGTGCCACTGTCATGACACGGACTGCGTGCACGGCGCTGATCCCGACAACCGCTGACGACGGCCGGACAGTCTGGCAGGCAACCTTGAGGGACACTGAGACTGGCAGTGAACGTCAGATATCAGCACGCTGCGTGGTCAACGCTGCCGGGCCCTGGGTCAGTCACCTGGGCAAGGAATTGATGCCGACGGCTCCGCCGGAACCCGTACGCCTGGTGAAAGGGTCGCATATTGTGGTTCCGCGACTTTACGACGGTGAGGAGGCATACATGCTTCAGCACGGGGACGGACGCGTGATTTTTGTGATTCCCTATGAAAACGAGTTCTCGCTGATAGGCACCACCGAGCAGGATTTTTCGGTCGATCCCGGTGAAGCGAAAATCTCATCCGAGGAAATCACTTATTTACTTGATATCGTTAACCAGTATTTCCGCAAAGGCCTTGGCGAGCAGGATGTCAAACATCATTTTTCCGGCGTTCGCCCCCTGATCGATGAGGAGGTAGAAAATGCCAGCAAGGTGTCGCGTGACTACACCCTTGAGTTGGACCTGGCGCCCGCGCCGCTGCTGACCGTCTATGGTGGCAAGATCACTACGTATCGACGTCTGGCCGAATCAGTGCTGCATAAACTGGCGCCTCTTTTTCCTGGCATGAGCGACGACTGGACAGCCAGTGCACACTTGCCTGGTGGCGATTTTGCCTCGCATGAAAGTCTGTCGGCGCGCCTGGCCTTTGATCACCCGTGGCTGCTTGATACTCTGCGTGAGCGCTGGGTAAAACAGTACGGTCTGTTGGTTACCGATCTGCTTGCCGGTGCAGATGCCATGTCAGATCTGGGCGCGGAAATCGGCCCGGGTCTGCATGCGCGGGAAGTCGACTATTTATGCGCGCGGGAGTGGGCGCGTACAGTCGATGATATTCTGTGGCGCCGCACCAAGCTCGGTTTGTGGTTTGACGAATCCCATCGCACAGCATTGAATGACTACCTTCGGGCCCGGTCAGCCCAAGGCAGCTAGCCTGTGCTGGACGACAGTGTCAGCCTGCCGACCTGGCTCTTCATCCTGCTGTGGGCTGCCGCGGTATACGCCGTTGTCGTCAGTATCCTGTATCCCAGTGTGCGCTGGTTTGTCCGGCGCCGTCTGAATCGTGCGGTTGAGCGCCTGAATACCAGTTTGAGCATTAAGATAAAACCGTTTCAGCAAACCAAGCGGCAGGAATTGATCGACAAGCTGGTCTATGACCCGCAAGTTCTGGCCTTGATCGATAGCCAGGCCCGCGAGACTAATGTGCCGCGTGAAGCTTTGATGCTTGACGTAAAACGCTACGCGCGCGAAATCGTTCCATCGTTCAACGCCTACGTGTATTACCAGCTGGGTTACTGGCTGGCGAAACGGATATCCCGCTTTCTCTACCGTGTTCGTGTTTCTGCTGTGGATCAGACTGTTCTGCAGACGCTGGACAAAGATTCAACGGTGGTTTTTGTCATGAATCATCGCAGCAATATGGATTACATCCTGATCTGCTACCTGGCGGCGGAGCAGGTAACCCTGTCATATGCCGTAGGCGAATGGGCGCGGGTGTTCCCGCTGGAATCCATTATTCGGGCGATGGGTGCATTTTTTGTCCGACGCGGATCGCAGAACCCTTTGTACCGCAAAGTACTGGGGCGTTACGTACAGCTGGCAACAGAATCAGGCGTTTGTCAGGCGGTATTTCTGGAAGGCGGTCTTAGTCGTGATGGCAATGTTGCACAGCCCAAGATCGGATTTCTCGATTACATGTTGCGTCACTATGATCATCGCAGGCACCGGAATATCACATTCATTCCGGTGGGCATCAACTATGATCGCGTTATCGAAGACAAAAACCTGATGCACTGGGATGACAAAAGTCGTCGATTTACCAAGTGGCAGACATTTGTCAGAGCCTGGCGTTTTCTGCGCGTCAATCTTTTTTCCGATTCCCGCAGCCGTTGGCAGCGATATGGTTATGCCGGTGTCAACTTTGGTATTCCCTTTGACATGCGCACATATTGTAAAAAGCATCAGCTGACATTTGCCGACATGCCTCAGCGCGAGAGGATACCGGCGGTCACTGCGTTGGCAGACCATCTGATGGAGGCTGTGCGCTTCGTCATACCCGTGCTACCGGTACCGGTCATCGCGACGGTGTTTGTCAAACAACAAGGCAAGGGTTTGCGTTCGCTAGACATCATTGCCGGCTGTGATGAAATAATTGATGACATGGTTGCGGCCGGGGCAGCGATACGTGAGGAACAAAAGCCCAGACAGAAAACGATTTCTGCGGCACTGGATAACCTGCGCCATCGACACATACTTCTGGAAGAAAGTGATGTTTATCGTGTTAACCCCGCTTTCGAACGCCTCATACAATATTACGCCAATTCGATAATTCATTGGCGCTAAGCTTTGTAACCTGTCAGTGCAGGAATCCGCCTGCCCGCACCTTTTTGGTGCCATATTGACTTTTTTGTCAAATACCGTCCGTGGTCTCAGGTTCAGGAAATCGCTGCCGATACTTTTTATACCATAGAGAGGGAGCTGGCACTTTGTTTGCTACGGTTTTGCTAAGGTTCTGTTAAGACTAAGGAGAGAGGGCGCAAATTTAATGCAACTATTCAAACCGGCGCGCGAGCGTCATACCATGGAAGATGCTCTTGATGCTTTGTCGACAGACTTGAATCTTACGGTCTACCGGGGTGGCGACAATGCCGCCGGGGATTCACTGACAAGGTTACAGAAAAAACTTCATGAACGTATTCAGGCCGGCGTTGCTGCAGCTGTGGGTATCGCAGCGCAGGCGCCCGCCTTGTCAGCGATTGCGCACCAGACCATGCAGACGGGCTCGCAGTTGGCGCAATCGTCAGAAGCCATTGCCAGTAGCAGCGAACAGGTAACGACAGCGATCGAGGCCGAGTTGATTCCGGCAACGACCGATGTTGCCAATTTGTCAGCTTCGGTTGCCCATGCCGTGCGAAATTGCGAGACCGACAGCGAGCAGGCGGAAAACAGCATCAATCAGATCAGCGCAACCGAGCAACACCTGACGCAGGTGATCGGCAGCCTGCAGGGACAGCTTGATGAGGTGGTGCGTGTGATCTCGGCAATTTCCAATATATCCCGTCAAACCAATCTGCTGGCGCTGAATGCTGCCATTGAGGCGGCCAGGGCGGGCGAGCACGGGCGTGGTTTTGCCGTGGTGGCTGAAGAGGTCAGGGCGCTGGCTAACAACACCACGGATGCGACCAGCCAGGTGGCGACAATCATCGAATCATTCAAGGCCGAAGTTTCCGGCCTGGCATTGGCAGGTCAGCAGATGCAGCAGACGGTCAGCGACGGTGCCGGCAGTGTCAGACACATGCGCGGCGAGCTCAGGGGCGTCCGCCAGGCCATGGACGATCTTGACCAGAAAGTACACGGCATCGCGGCGAGCACCGAACAAATGGGCATGGCCATGTCCGCAGTCAATCGTGATGTCCACACGGTGTCCACGGTGGCTGCCGATATGCAGCGTAAAGCAGCAGAGGTAGGTGAGCGCGGGCATGAGGTGCACCGCGAAAGTGACCGCTTACTTGAGAGTCTGGGCAGTTTCCGCCTTGGTATTCATAATCAGGCGTGCAGTGAAATAACCAGCCTGGCGCGTGAGCGCACTTTGCTGGACGGGCAGCAGGAACAGGCGGAAGGCACCATGTTACAGGCGCTGGGCAGGCACGCACATTTTGAATTGATGTATCTGGTGGGCGCTGATGGCAGACAGGTCAGCGAAAATATTTTTGCGCCTGATGTATCAGGGTACGGGTCGGATTCGGCAAAAGGCAAGGACTGGAGTGGGCGCGACTGGTTCCGCGCGGTGATGACCAGCAGACAGGTCCATGTCACAGACGTCTATCGCTCAGCGGCGACTGACGATTTCTGTTTCACGGTGTCGGTACCGATTGTTGATGACAATGGACGGATCGTGCGCGTATTGGGTGCTGATGCCCGTTTGTCGGCGCTGTTAAAATAGTCCTTCATGAGTCCTCCAGCCAGACCTCACGTGCCCAGTGCCAGATACTGGGCCAGGACTTGTTGCCATGAGGATCCTTGCCCAGTTTGCTGCCGTTCCAGAAGCGGACTTCACCGTCGGCGTTGGTGCAATAGTAGCCGTCTCCGAGTTGACAGACAGGTAGCAGATAACGGGGCATGCCATCGTTCCAGGCTTGTGCGGCGACCTCCGGAAGGAACGTATGTGAGCGGGGGTCGGCTGCGGTGACCGGCTCCAGGCTGCCAAAAACCACGTCACTGACTTCCAGCAGATAATCACGAAAATCATCCGGCAGGGACATCAGCAGTTGCTCTTCAATCTCGACCAGCAGGTCGTCGTCCGGCAGCTCCAGCGGCACGGGAATAGTTTCGTTGCGCTCGCGCAACATTTCAATCACATCTTCCATGGTTACTCGGCTCCGGGTTTTCGCAGGCGTAATAAGAACTGGTCCGTGCCACGGTTCAGCATCGGATCAAAAATGGAACGACGGGGATTGTCATTGCTGTTGGCCAGCAGATCGGATTCGGCCTCGACCGTGAAACCCGCGCGGGTGACTGCCTCGATCGCCTGTGCTTTCAGCATCCGATGCAAACGTTGGTTGTCGTTGCCTTCGACGCCGGTGTGGTCGATGATGCCAACGATGCCGCCGGGTTTGAGCAGACGATACAGCTCGGTCAGCAGTCCATGCGCGCGGGCGGGACTGCCGTTGTAGTAGTCATGCAGGATCTGTGAGACCAGTATAAAGTCAACTGAGCTGTCCGGCAGCTGGTTGTCGTTGATGGGCCGGTCTATGCGAATCACATTGCTGAGGTTGCCGGTCTCGATCTTGCCGGCCAGGGCGTCACCCTGAGTCATGTCAGTGCGATCTTCGTCAAAGCGCAGAGCCCGGGGCGAGTTTTGCGCGTAAACAGTGCCCTCGCTGCCGACGGCGCGCGAGAGGATGAATGTGTAGTAGCCACCGGCAGCATAGACGTCCAGTACTGTCATGCCTTCCTGCAGTCCCAGAAAAGCCAGTACCTCAACCGGTTTGCGGGCAGCGTCGCGCATGCGATCGGCAATATCCCGGTCACTGCCCTGCAGGCTCGCGCGCAGGGTCTCGGGGTCCAGCGCATGACTGTAGCTGCCGGTGAGCAGCAACAACATGACGATGGCACCGCGCAGTGCCGACATCATGGCAGCAATCCGGAAGGCTCCGAAGAGCCTGGGGTTTGTCTCAGCAATTGTCATCATGGACAGGATTATAGTCGATCACCGAAGCACAGTCCCCTATAATCCTTGCAATCACTTATCCGGCCAGCGGGTCTGGCCAATCAGAATTACGGGGATGTTTATGTCACTTTTACCTGCCATTGTCCGCGACAGCAATCCGGACAAAGCCGCCGACGCGGCGGTCATCTGGCTGCACGGGCTGGGTGCTGACGGTAACGATTTTGCCGGGCTGGTGCCGGAGCTGCATTTGCCGGCAGAGTTGTCGGTGCGGTTTATTTTTCCGCATGCGCCCTCCATACCCGTGACCATCAACCAGGGTTATGTCATGCCGGCCTGGTATGACATTGTCGAGATGGATGTGCAGCGTCGGGTTGATGAAAAACAGCTGCGCGCGTCAGCCGCTGCGGTACATGATTTTGTCAGCCAGCAGATGGCAGCTGGCATCGACAGTCAGCGTATTGTGCTGGCCGGTTTTTCGCAGGGCGGGGCGGTTGTGCTGGAGGCGGGATTAAGCTGTCAGTATCCGCTGGCCGGGCTGTTGTCTCTGTCGAGCTACTTTCCCACGGCTGACAGTGTTCTGGTAAATGACGCCAACCGTCATTTGCCGATTCGCATCTGCCACGGCACCGCCGATCCGGTGGTCAATGAGGAGTTGGGCAAGCGCACGGTCAGCGTGCTGGAGGCATTCGGGTATCAGCCGCAATACAGCCGTTACCCGATGCAGCATAGCGTTTGCCTGGAAGAGATCAGGGATATATCCGGATGGTTGCAGGAAGTACTGGCTTGAGCCTTGCCGCTCTCCCGGTTAGCCGTCAGTAGCCCGCTGCTCACGAGCCCACTCCTCACGAGATCACTCCTCACGAGCCCAGGGGTCAATAGCCCACGCCGCGCGCCATCAGATAGGCCAGCACGGGGACAATGACCAGCAGCGGGAGAGCGCTCTTCTGTAATCGAAGCAGGGACCTGGGTAGCGGATTCTGTCCCCGCGGGCGGCACAAACACCAGGCCGGGTAGATCAGCGTGACCAGCAGTACCATGACCAGTCCCAGTTTAGCGTGGAACACCGGGTTATTGCTGAAAAATGCCGCTGGTTTGCCCACTGCCAGCCACAACATGAGGCCCCCTGCTATCGATAGCAGGGCCGCCAGCGCCGTGTAGGCGTAAATCCTGCGGAAAGTCTGATAGGCAAGAGGATGCTGTTCGCCGTCATTTGCCAGACTGCCTGCGGCCAGGCTTGCGATGATCAGGCCGGCAGCCATGCCCAGTGCACCGAACAGATGCAGTCCACGGAAAATTGCGTCAGCCATAACATCACCTCTACAGCTACGGCGCCGAGATATCGATGCCGTGGCGTGACAATAGTTCCTGCAGACGTCCCGTCCGCAGCGCTGCCTGTGTTTCCGTGTAACCACCGACACTGTCGACCCCGACAAACACCTGGGGCAGGGTCTGGCTGCCGCTTAGCTGCTGCAGCTCGGTGCGCATTCGCCGGTGCAGTTGTGTGTCCAGGTAAACGCCACTGTCAAGCTCAACAGTATGACAGGGCACGCCCAGCGTATGCAGCAGGTTCTTTACCGCGTGACAGTATGAGCACCACGAAAGCGTGAATACGGTGACCGGTGATTTTGCATCCTGCAGTATCGCCAGAACACTGGCGGACTGTGATTGTGTCTCGGGCATGGGGGCACCTTCAAAAAATTTACGCTATTGTGCCATATCTGACTGTGTTAATCTTGAGTGTTGCGTGACAAACGACAGGCCGAATGACTGCTATTATTTGACAATGCATTGTCATTTTTACATTGCTGGTCGTATGCAACTGAACGATGGCTGATATGGATAATATCCAAAAAGGGTTATAGACAGCATGACCGGTGATAATACTGTGCGCAACAATCTGGTAAAGGACGAGCCGGACCTGGCGTCAATGGGGCTGAGAGAACGCAAGAAACTGATTCGTCTGCAGCGCATCGTGGCCGCCGCGCGCAAATTGTTTATTGATAAAGGATTTACCACCACCACTATTCAGGACATTGCCGTCGAAGCGGATGTCGGACTGGGCACTCTGTACCTGTATGCAAAAAGCAAGGAAGACTTGCTGGTGCTGGTATTCAAGGATGACATTCTTAAAATGATTGACGAATCCTATGCCGGCATAGCCCCGGGTGAGCCTTTGCTCGATCAGTTGATGGCGTTTTTTGAGGGCCATATCAGCTACCACATGAAAGACCAGACGCTGTCGCGTACCGTTCTCAAGGAACTGTCATTCTCAACCACAGAGCAGCGTCGCAAGGATATCGACCAGATCATGAACAGCACCTACGCCAAGCTGATGAAGCTCATTGAGCGTGCGCGCCGGGACGGCCGTGTTCAGAAGGAGTTGTATACCGGCACCATGGCGTGGAGTACCTTCGCGTTGTATTACCACCTGCTACAGGGATATTTGTGCGGATTTCATACGGAAGAGGAGTTTCGCAAGAGCCTGCGCAACGCCCTGGCTGCCCTTCTTGACTGAACACCAAAGCGCCCCTTCCCCTGACCCCCTCACCGGCTGTCGCATGCTGTCGGCATTCTGTCGCAGCAACTGCATATCCGTCTGATAGCGTTTGACTTTGTTTTGCATAGTGATACGATCGGAAACATGAACGGGCTCATTTTTGAGCCTGGTACAGCCATTTAATGCGGTTAACATTCAATGTGGTTTGACAACAGTCCGGCGAACGGTTCGACTAAACGGTTCGGCTAACTGGAAGTTCAAGGCAGATAGTACTTAAAAGTTGGAGGGTACGATGATCAGTTGGTTACAGAACAAGGGTAAAACCACTGCCTGCACAGCGCTGACGGCGCTGGCACTGGCCGTAGGAGCTGGCGTGAGTCACGCTGCAGACGAGCGTGTGGGTGACTTCGCACTGCTGGACCATGAGGGGTATTTCCACCACATGGCCTGGTATGACAATAACAAGGCAGTCGTATTCCTGGTGCAGGGCAATGGCGCGCAGGCAACACGTGATGCACTGGCCTCCTTCACTGAGCTGAAAGCCCAGTATGAAGATCAGGGCCTCAAGTTCATGATGATCAACCCGCTCGGGGAAGACCGTGCTGCAGTTGCTGCTGATGTGGCGGCGATGGGCACTGATATTCCGGTTCTGATTGATGACGTGCAGGCAATTTCCGAATCTATCGGAATCGAAAAGATCGGTGAGGCAGTGGTATTTGATCCCAGGTCCTTCAGCGTGGTCTATCGTGGTGCACCTGGCCAGGCGTTTGCGGATGCCGTTGCCAGCGTTGCTGCCGGCGAAGCAGTGGCGACCAGCTATGTGGCCGCACAGGGTACTGACGTGCAATATCCTGAGCGTGATATTACCGCCGTTTCCTACGAAAAAGACGTGGCCCCCATCATTGCCGAGAACTGTGCCAGCTGTCACCGTGAAGGCGGTATTGCGCCGTTTGCACTCGACAGCCACGCCATGGTTCAGGGCTGGTCGCCAATGATCCGTGAAGTGATGATGACCAAGCGCATGCCGCCGGGTCAGATCGACCCTCACATCAATGAGTTCCGAAACAGCTACGTGGTGCCATTCGAAGATCAGCGCAAGGTGCTGGACTGGATTGCTGCCGGATCGCAGAAGGATGGAGCTACCGATCCGTTGGCGATGATCGAGTGGCCACCTACAGAGTGGGCCTTCGGTGAGCCTGACTATGTCATTGAAGTGCCTGAACAGGCGGTTCCGGCGACAGGTGTGCTGGATTACCGCTATGAATTCATTCCGATCAATCTGCCAGATGGCAAAGATCGTTATGTTAAAGCCAGTCAGTATATGCCGGGCGACCGCACCGTACTGCACCACACGCTGAATGCACTGTTCGGCCCGGGCGAGCGTCCCAGTGGCAGTGGTTTTGTGGGAACACCGGATCCTAACCTGGCGTATATCACGCCCTATATTCCGGGTGCTGCACCTTACGTTGAAGAGCCGAACACCGGTGGTCTGCTGGAAAATGGTTCCACCATTGCCATTCAGTTGCACTACACAACAACCGGCCGTGAAACGACTGATGCCAGCCGTATCGGTGTCTGGTTCTACGACGAGGATGAAATCCCGGAAGAGCGCATGACCGGTGAGTGTGCCTGTATCTTTACACCTACCTGGACCACGATCCCGGCTTATGATCCGAACTTTGAAATGCAGGCTCAGATCGAGATCCCGGATGATGCGTGGCTGCACAGCTTCCTGCCGCACATGCACTTCCGTGGCAAGTACATGCGCTTTGATGCGCACCTGCCGGATGGTACGGTGAAACCGCTGATCAACATTGCCAATTACAACTACAACTGGCAGATGGAGTACAAGCTGGAAGAGCCCATGCTGGTGCCCGCCGGAACACGTGTTGTCGCCACCGGAGCGTTCGATAACTCCGAGCAGAACAAGGCCAACCCGGACCCGTCGCGCGACGTGCCCTGGGGTGATCAGAGCTGGGACGAAATGTTCTTCGGCCAGGTTTACTATAAATTCGTTGACCAGGGTCGTTACGCGGTAACGGAAGGCGAAACAGTAGACAGCAATCTGGTAAGCGCGGCGCAGTGATTCATTGAGCCGATCCTCAAAGTGTTATAGCTTTGGGATATCACGATAGCTTTGAGATAAAAAAGGGAGCAGAGATGCTCCCTTTTTTATGGTCGGGTCTAAAACAGGCAACTGCCTCACAACAAAAAAGAAATGGCATTACTATGAAAAAAAACATGTTGCGGAAATGCTTGAAAGTGGTGGCTCTGGCCGCGGGCCTGGTCAGCACGGCGGCAGCGCTGCCCCGGGCAGAGCCCGAAGCGCTCGGGTTTTCTCCGGCACGGCTGGCGCTGATCACCGACACCCTGAAGCACTATGTCGATGCCGGGCATGTGCCCGGCCTGGTAGCAGGAGTGTCTCGTAACGGTCGTATCGTGTATCTGGAAAGCATGGGCTGGCAGGATGTGGAACAACGGGTCCCGATGCGAACGGATGCCATGTTTGAAATCCGCTCAATGAGCAAGCCCATCGTGTCGCTGGCCGTCATGCAGTTGATTGAGAACGGTCAGTTGCAATTGCATGATCCGGTGGCAAGGTATATTCCGGCATTTGCCGATCCGACAGTTT
The DNA here is from genome assembly GCF_040877505.1 of Pseudohongiella sp. NCBI lineage: Bacteria > Pseudomonadati > Pseudomonadota > Gammaproteobacteria > Pseudomonadales > Pseudohongiellaceae > Pseudohongiella > Pseudohongiella sp. Next base: position 180,842 of record NZ_JBBDNQ010000034.1, on the reverse strand, counting down.
TCCACGATCCGACTGACAGCGATGGTGCAACCCGGCCTGCATCCCGGCAAATCACGATTGCGGATTTGTTATTACATATTGGCGGTCTGAGTCACCGCAGTAGCGCTTTGTATGACAGTCGTGCAGTAAGATCACGCGCCGACACGCTGGTACAGCTGGTTGAAAAAGTCGCGCAGGTGCCCCTGATCGCGGATCCGGGGACGGTATGGAATTACAGTATTTCAACAACGGTGCTGGGACATGTTGTTGAGATTGTCTCCGGACTACCCTTGGATGACTACCTGCAGACAATGGTATTGGCGCCGCTGAATATGCCCGACACCGGCTTTTATGTGCCGGAAGATAAAGTGGCGCAACGGGCCCACATCTATCGTGTGAGTCCGCAGGGATTGCAACGAGAACCCGACATGGACATCCCCATCACGCAGAACCCGCCGCTGTTGGAAGGGGCGGCCGGTATGGTCAGCACGGTACCGGATTATCTGCGATTTTTGCAGGCATTCATGAACCAGGGAACTCTTGACGGGCAGCGCGTACTCAGCGAGGCCGGGGTGGCATTGATGACCACAAATCAGTTGCCTGATGCGGTGTTGCCGATCGCACTGAATCCGCAACGTCCGATGCGTGACCTGGGTTGGGGTTACGGTTTCAGCGTGGTCATTGACGAAGCCGAGAGTGGTTTTGCCCGCAACAACGGGGAGTTCGGCTGGAATGGTTCACTGGCCACGTTCTCCTGGGCCGACCCTGAAACCGGCACGGTGGCGGTGCTGATGCTGCAGATACAGCCGTCAGGCGCCTATAATCTGTCGGCACTGTTCAAGGCTCTGGTGGCTCAGTCGATGATCCAGTAAGGCGGTCATAAAAACGCCTGAATCATGCTTTTGCCTTTACAATGCCATGGTCAGTCCAGTAGGTGCCCAGCCTGGCGTTCTCCAGCCGCAAGGCCTTGTTTGCTTTGACTGTGGCCGGGTCTTTGTAACCGCGGTTGTGATCAAGGTGAATGACAATGGCATTGTAGCGCACGTGTTTGGGTTTGATGCCCATGTTAATCAGCCGAACGCCGAACTCGCGATCCAGTCCACCCCAGGCCATGCGCTCATCGAAACCATTCACCGCCAGAACATCCTCGCGCCAGGCGGAGCCGTTAGAGCCCTTAAAGTTGCACCGTGTCGGCGTCAATCGATTGAACCATTTGGCCAGCACGGGGCCTGCCGTGAGTTTGCTGTTCCGGTAGCTTGATGGTAAACCGTGTTGTTTTAACCATGGCAGTTCGAAGCAACGGCCGTTCAGCACATCATCGCGGCTGATATCGGTGCTGGTACGCATGGGGAGCTTATGGTACCCGCCAGACAGGTAATGGCCGGGTTCGGCCTCACGGGCATGAACCGCGAGGAAATCGCGTCTGGGGATGCAATCCCCGTCGGAGAAAACCAGGTAGTCACCGCTGGCCTGGCTGATGGCTTTATTCAGGATCGCGCACTTGCGGAATCCGTCATCTTCCTGCCAGACATGTTTGATATTGAGCCCGGTTTCGCCGCGAAACCGGTCGAGCAGCGCACGGGTATCCGGTCCGGAACCATCGTCGCCGATAATCAACTCAAAGTCCTGGAGATCCTGTACGCTGTAGCCCCAAAGAACCTTCTCCAGCCAGGCTGGTGAATTGTAGGTTGTGACAATAACAGACATTTTCATACAGTGGCTCTTTGAATTCCGGCATCAACGCCATTTTTAGCTTCGTCAGGGGTTGCACCAGGCGTCAGCAAAAATACGGAGTTCATTCGGTTGTGCAGTATACGCTGGTATCCGCGCTGATTCAGTAAGGCAAAAACGTCCTCCTGCCAAAGATGTGGCGAGTTTTCGATGATGACAAGTTTCGCTAACAAGTCCTCCGGTGCGCCGCGCAGGTAAGGTGCCATGGCTTTGTCCTCAGCGCCTTCGATATCTATTTTGAGCACGTCAATCCTGCTGATCTGATTGTCCTGCAGAACGCCAAGCAGGGGTCGGCATTGAATGACAACATCAGTCCTGCGCGGGTCGGCCTGCGCCAGGCGGGAACGATTGCTGTCACTGATGCTGCTGGCCCCCAGGTTACTGCTGTCCAGTTGCAATACAAACTGGCTGTCGATATCCGCGATGCCAATATCCATCACGGACAACGCTGCCTCAGTGGTGTCTGACTTGTTGGCGTCGATATTGAACAGCAGGCGCTGCCTTGTAGCAGGGTTGGGTTCGAATGCCAGGATGCGACCGCCGGCGCCGACGACTTGCATTGCTGTCAGTGTGTAAAGCCCGATGTTGGCGCCGATATCCAGGAAAACGCCATTTGCCGGCAGGTGTTCCCGCAACAGTCTGCGTTCGTCAGAATCGTAGCGCCAGGGTGTGAAAACGAATTTCTTCTCGGAATAGTTGTCTGTCAGTTGGCAGCGCAGATTCAGCCCTCCGACACAGATATCAATCGGCAAGGGTGTCAGTCGTGTCATTGTCCTGCGCAACACAGGGGCCAGCAGCCTGCTGAGGCGAGGGCCATGGTCACGATGGCAGAGCGCGAGCAGTCGGTTCAGTATTGCAGCCGGGCGATGGCTGCCAAAGGGGAGGGGCGTGTGTGATTCGGATGCATTGCCAGGACTTGATGTCATTGTGAATCGCTGTTGATGAGAACGCTGTGCCAATGATGTCAGCGTGTGGCCTGTTAGTCCAGCCTGCAAGCTGGCCGGAACTTTGATGCTTGCCTTTAGGCGCCAGTGACTTTAGAGTTTCGATCTGTCGTCACAGATAGCTGACCAGGCGTGCGCTGCGAGGAAAGTATGCGATCAGAGCGATTTACCATAACAGTAGTGTTGAGCGCTGTACTGGGGGCCTGCGGTGGCACTGCCACCTACATCGCGCCGCCAGCCGAGGAATATCTGGTGCCGGAGATAGCAGCGAACGGCACCAAGTTTTTTGTCCTGCAGCGCGACTATCGGCGCCCGGAGCAAAACACGAGCGCTGCGACGGTGTCACATCCCGGTGGACGGTCCGACAGTGATTGGCTGATGGGCGAGCGCAACATTGAGCAGCGGCTGACCCTGATCATGCAACGTACGGCGTATTGCCGCGAGGGCTTTTTCGAACTGTATCGGGAACAGACCCTGAGCGGGTTTTCGGTGCGGGGTGAGTGTCGTGAAATCGCCACTGACGAAGATCGCGAGCGCTTTTCCGCTGGGCCCATACCTTTGTAAACAACTGGATTTGCCATGACCCACCACCGCATTTTTACGCGATTGTTGTCCGGGACTTTCACGTTGATACTCAGCCTGGCCGGTTCTTTGCTGCTGGCGCAGGAGGCCGAACAAACGATATCGGCGGCGCAACCGTCCGAGCTGCCCGCAGGGTTGCAGACGGTATCGTTCTTCAGCCCGGCAGTATCACGGCAAATGAAATTCGATATTGTACTGCCACCTGACTACAGCGAATCCGATGCGCGTTATCCGGTCCTGTACCTGCTGCACGGTTATATGCAGAACTACACGGTGTGGGGGCGAAACCTGGGCGCTGCGTTTTATGCCCGCAGCTTTTCGGACCTGATTGTGGTCATGCCTGATGCCGGCAACAGCTGGTATATCAACTATGCCAGCAGCGAGGGCAATCAACGTAACAACTGGGAAGATCATATTGTGCGCGATGTGATCGGCCATGTTGACAGCAACTTCCGTACGCTTGCCAGTCGTGAAGGTCGGTCAATTGCAGGGCTCTCCATGGGCGGCTACGGTGCGGTGATGCTGGGCCTGCGCCACCCCGAGCTGTTCATTTCGGTGGCCAGTACCAGTGGCGCGCTGGCGCATGCCAGAAACCGTGCAACAGCGATAGCAGAAGGTCAACCGGCGCCGGTCGCGCGCAGTATCGGGGATTCTCCGGAGCTGGCACGCGCCGATGCCTTTATCTCGCAAATCATCGATATCCCCGGATTCAGCTCTCAGGATGAACGCAATCCCAGGGGTACAGATTTTGAAACTGTTGAGCAGGCCGAGGCCTACGATCCGTTCCATATCATCTATGACGTGCCCAAAAGTCGATTGCCGCATATTTATCTGGACAGTGGTGTCGATGACGGTCTGATAACCGCCACTCATGAGTTCATGCAGATTCTGCTGCTCAATGACGTCCCGTTTGCTTACATGCAGTCGCAGGGGCGGCACAACTCGGAATACTGGCGACGCTCCATCGGGCATCTGATGTCAGTGCAATATGAGGTCATGCAGCGTGCCCTTGGTAACCGGCCCTGAACCGCCGATGATGTCACCAGGGCGCACCGGTAATACTGCTGTCACCTGGCATGAACTGCCTGGCGTCGTCAGGCATCTGGTAGAAGCGGGTCAGCATCAACAGTACGCCGGGTACGTCCAGCAGTTCTGTGTCAGACAATACCAGTTTGTCGCGAATACGCTCGCGCTGCATGAACATCCAGCCATCGTTGGTGTAATTGATAGCCTGGAAGTCCTCACCGTCCACGCCCCAGTGCGATGAGATCAATTCCTGTCCGATCTGGCCGTCCAGTCGGGCGAAAGGATAGAACCAGCGTTCATCGCGGGCGCCGGCCAGGTAGGTAATAATGTGGCCGTCTGGATAGTACCAGGCCTCATTGATGGTTCGGAAGCTAAAGGTGGCGGGGTTGCCGTTGGGCCAGTATAGCGTTTGACCACCGCGCGCCCAGCGGAAGGCCATGACCTGACCGTTAGGGTAGTAGATCGTGGTATCACGCCCTGGTCTGGCGACAAACAATTGCCCGTTCGGGAAATACCAGGCTGAATCGTAGAGGTCCGCCGACACTGAACGTCCATTTCCGTAGCGACTACTGAAGCGGGTGGTTTCCGTCAGCAACACGGGCTGGCAGGCCAGGCGGTTCAGCTCTCTCAGTTCGGTGTGCATGCTTGCCAGTTGCGGCTGACTGTCGTAGTCGGCAGGAAGCACGGCATTAACCGCCAGCATCTTGGCCATAAATTCCAGCGTGGCGCAGGCGCTGCTGACCGAGCGCGAGTCGGCCATTGCCACGCCGCTGCCGATCGTCATCAGGACGGCTCCCAATATTGCGCGCAGGTGTGTTTTGTTCATAACGTCATCCCTCAGATCCCGGCACCGGATACCGGTGCGTCAGTTGTCATGGACAGGGTATGACGTGCTCAATTAACGCCTGCTTAACGAGATAGCGTTTTAACCGTTTTTCCAGTGCAGAATGCCGCCGTGGATGTTGGCAACTTTGTCGTGGCCTGCTTCTTTTAAGATCCCCAGCGCCAGGGACGAGCGTTTTCCGGATCGACATAAAGTAACAACGGGCCGGTCACGTGGCACTTCTTCTATGCGCGTCCGGAGCTGGCTTAAGGGAATTGACACGGCATTGTTCAAACCATTCAGTGGTTCTTCCTGCTCATCCTCTTCGCGAACATCGAGAATGGTGACGGATGGTTGGTTCTGGATTACCCATTCTGGTTGCACTTCGGCAATGCCGGCAAATGTTATGCGGATATCGGCCCAGTCTGGTTCGTCTGGTAGTTGGCCGTCTGCGGGCATGCCGCTGCGCATATTGGCCGGCAAAGCTTCGTCTATTTTTTTTGGATGCGGCAACTGCATGGCTTTCATGTACTGCACAAAATCCCGTTCGTTGGCGCCGCCGCCGACACGAGGATTAAAGGCCTTTTCCTCCCCCACGGATGATCGGGTGCGACCGTTGTAATCGTGCGCCGGGTAAATCGCATAATCGTCGGGAAGTGTGAAAATCTGTTGTGTGATTGACCGGTACAGTTTTGCCGGATCACCCTGTTGAAAATCGCTGCGGCCGCACCCGCGGATCAGCAAAGTGTCACCGGTAAACACCATGCTGTGGTCAACCAGGACATAGGTGTTGCAGCCATCAGTGTGGCCTGGCGTTGCCCGGACTTCGAGAGAAATGCCGGAAACGCCAAAGTGATCGCCATGGTGCAATGGCATATCAACATGTTCGGCGCTGATGGCGACTGACGAGGCAATCTGACAGCCGGTTTTCTGTTTAAGCAACCACGCTGCGGTAATGTGGTCGGCGTGCGCGTGCGTGTCTGCGACGACCTTCAGGGTCAATCCCAGCTCCTGAATCATCGCCAGATCACGCTGGCATTGCTCAAAAACCGGATCAATCAGGATGGCTTCGCGTGTTTTTTCATCGGCGAGCAGATATGTGTAGGTCGATGACACTGCGTCATAAAGCTGTCTCAAAATCATGATTTTACTCCCTTTTTCTGGAATTGCAGAGGCGGATGCTGAATTGCCGATAATCCTAAGTTATTGATTACTATTGATTATATGTCATCTATAGAAAGTCGTTAGTGATCTTTTGTTGTCACGATTCTGACACGATTGCTGATCAACAATATCGCACCGCGGTAGTCCGGCTCTTGATCTGAAGCAGATTCGGACCGTTAGTGCCGCTCAGGTTTCGATTCAGTAGGTTATCGATAACGAATACCAATATCTTTGGTACAGGACCATAAAAAGGAGCGATTGTGAACATGAACATCAAAACAATTTTCAGCATCAGCCTGCTGGCAGCGGCAGTCACCGCATGTGATGGCGGCGGTGTGACACTGGCACCCTCAACGACTGTCACCAATTCCAACAATACCACCAACGAAGGCAGTAATGGCGGTAACGGCGGCACGACCAACCCTTGTGCCAGCTACACGCAGTCAGGTCAGACCCTGCAGGGCAGCTTCGAAGGCGGCAACTGCACATACTCGGCCACCTTTGTTGCTGACACGCGCCCGCTGACTACTGACCTGGTGATTAATGGTCTGCCTGATGATGGTTTGCATATTTTCGAAGACAGTCTGTTTGTCGGTCGAAATGTTAATGCCAACTCTGCCGCTCAGGGCGTAGAGATTCCACAGGATGGCGAAGGCCCCACACTGACAATTGGTGCTGGTGCCAAGCTCGCTTTCTTCAACTCGCAGGATTACGTGGTGATCAACCGCGGTTCACGCATCATTGCCGAGGGCACGCGTGATCGTCCTATCATTTTCAGTGGTGTGACCGACCTGCGTGATAACCAGGCGACTGAAGCCGACCGAGGTCTCTGGGGTGGTGTACAGATCAATGGTAATGGTCTGACCAACAAGTGCACCGATGCTGATCGTCAGGCGACGTCGAGCAACCCGCACAACTGTCACGTGGCTGCTGAAGGCAAGCCCAACAACTATGGTGGCAACAACAACGAAGAAAACTCGGGTGTAATGCGCTATGTGCAGATACGTCACGCCGGTTTCGAAGTAGTTGACGGTGACGAAGTGAATGGCCTGACATTTAATGCCGTTGGCTCTGGCACCACAGTCGAATACGTACAGACGTACACCACACTGGACGACGGTTTCGAAATGTTCGGTGGTGCAGTCGACGTCAAATACATCGTAGGCGTTAATGTCGGCGACGATGCATTCGATTATTCGGAAGGTTGGGCGGGTGATGCCCAGTTCGCATTGTTTGTGCATACCTCTGGCGGCAACCGCTGCATCGAGGCAGACAACACCGGTGGCAGCCAGCCGGATGATATCGCGCCATACACCAAAGGCCGCGTGTCAAACATGACCTGCATCACGTCAAACGTTGACACCAACGAAGGCACTGCGCCGACCTCCAAGGGCGACGCTGAAGGTCCGCTGTACCGCGAAGGTTCCTACTTCGAAATGTACAACTCGATCATTACCTCCAACGCGGACGGTATGGCCAGCAATGAGTGCATGGAGGTGACCAGCACGCAGACTATTGATGGCATCAATTCGGGTATCTCTGCAGCCAGTGGCAATGTTGTAGCGTGTACCGAAGCACTGAAAGCTGATGCTGGTTTCGATATACGTAGCTGGTGGGTTAATGGCGGCAATGCTGTAGTGGACGCCGCTGCCGACCTGCCTGCCAATGTCATCCAGGGTCTGAGCGCTTCTAACCCGACAGCCTACGTCACTGCGACAAACCTGACGGATGCCAATGGCGCTGCCATAAACGTCAGTGTGTTTGATGTGACGCGTCTGAATAACAACTTCGACGCAGCCTCTGCACCGGCGCTGGGTGGCTCGGGTAGCAGCTCCTTCTTCGAAGAAGTCGATTTCATCGGCGCAGTGAAAGAAGGTGAAGACTGGGTATCAGGCTGGACCACCGGCCTGTAACACCGCCGATTGTGTCCGATTTATGGACGCAGACTCACGGGGATAAGGCCGATCATGGACTTATCCCCGTTCGGGCTTAAAGATGCTGACAAAATTACAGGTTACGATCATGAAAAAACACATGCTTTGGCAGAAACGGGAACTGGCGCTGGCCGTCGCGTTGACAGTGTCTGGTGTTACCGCGGCGCCGTCGGTGTTCGCCCAGGATACAGGCGCTGCGCAAGCGGCACCCCAGATTGAAGAAATTGTGGTCTCCGGCAGATTACGAGATGCTGCGCGATCACTCATTATGGAGCGAATCGAGCAGCCGTTTGCTGCCGAAGTTGTTGGCATTGAGCAGATTTCGCGTGCCGGCGATTCCGACGTCGCTTCAGCGCTGCGCCGGGTTACTGGTTTGACCCTGGTGGATGGCAAGTTCATTTATGTGCGCGGTCTGGGTGAGCGATACTCCAGTGCCACGCTGAACGGCGCGGAGATCCCCTCACCTGAGTTGAGCCGCAACGTCATTCCGCTGGACTATATTCCGGCATCCATCCTGGAGTCGGTCAAAATCAGCAAAGCTTATTCAGCTGACCAACCGGCTGCTTTTGGTGGCGGTAATGTCAATATCCGTACCCGTGGTACGCCTGACGAACTGGTCTTTGATATTGGTGTAGGCACCGGCTGGAACACCGAGAATTCCGGCAAAGGTCTGCCCACTCTGGGTGATCAGGGCGCAATGCCTTCATCCATCATGCAGGCCCTGAACACGTACCAGGGCGACATCAGTCCGGCCAACATCACCCGCTTTGAGCATCCTGGCGGCGGCACGCCAACAGCAGCTCAGCAGGCAGAAGGCGTTGCAATCAACCGTGACCTGATGCTGGACCTGAATCGCAATATCGATATTGACCGTGAGACGGATCTGGATCCGGATCGCAACATTTCCGCCACCGCAGGTAATGCCTGGGATATCAACAATGATCTGTCTGTTGGTGCGCTGGCCAATGTTTCGATTGGCGAATCCAGCCGTAATTCGGATCAGTTTGAGCAGAACTTTACCGATCCGGAGCAATCGTTTCGCAACATCCAGCGTACCTTTAATAATGAAAACACGACTGCAGCGCTGAACCTGAGTCTGAACTATCAGGATCGCCACCGTATCGGCACGAATAGTTACCTGCTGCGTGACGACGAAGATCAGTCTTCAATTGTTCTGGGTTATAACTCGGACTTTCAGCAGGACAGCGGTCGTCAGCGCAAGACCAACATCACGCGTCTTGAGAAGCGGGAATTGGTCGTTAACCAGGTCACCGGCGAACACACATTTGAGCGTTACGACCTGGACTTCATGACTATCCCGGCGGTGTTCGATTTTATCACCAGCCTGGACGTCAACTGGTTCTATTCCGATGCTCGTGCCAGCACCGACGTACCTAATTCGTCCTCTGTGCAGGCCATCAATCAGCGCGACCCGGACACCGATGAGTTGTTGATGACTCAGGTCAATACCGGTTCCTCCGCCCAGTTCAGTTTTCTGAATCTGAATGATCAGGTGGAAAGCTGGGGTTATCAGGTTGACGCGCCGTTTGATCTCGGTTTTACCAACGGTACGTTTAGTGGTGGTTATACGCGCAGTCGAAAATCACGCGATTACCTGGGTTATACCGCCAATATCGTGATGGGCGCCCAGGGTCGTGATGGTAACCCGGCACAGGTTTTCAGCGATGATAATCTGTCTGATCTGACTAATGGTTTCTTCCTTGATATGGGCTCCAATTTCGGCACCGAAAGTTATCTTGCCGGTGAAACCAAGGCCGCCGCATTTGGTTCTGTTGATGCCTTCTTTATGGATAACTGGCGCGCCACTGTCGGTGTCCGCTGGGAAGACTTTACCCGCGGAGTGCTGCCGCTGGACCTGCTGGACTACAGCGGTCAGTCAATAAACGGCATCATCGAAGACATGCAAAGCGCAAACCAGACGTTTGCTGTGCGGGATGATGATTTCTATCCGGCTGCGGCTTTGACCTATATGCAGGATGGTTTTCTGGGTACCGAGAACTTCCAGGTGCGCCTGGGTTACGGTAAAACTGTGGTGCGTCCTGACCTGCGCGAGTACGCTGATATCACCTTCATTGATCCGGAGCTGAACGATCGCGTTGCGGGTAATCCGAACCTGAAGTTCTCTGATATCGACCATATCGACTTACGAACGGAATTGTTCTTCGACAACGGCGACAACATCACGGTGTCGCTGTTCTACAAGGATATCACCAACCCGATTGAGCGGGTCGAGCGTCCGGGACCACAGGATGCCCGTTTGCTCAGCTTTGAGAATGCGGAAGGTGGCGAAATCTACGGCGTTGAATTTGAAGGTCTGAAAGTTATCGGGGCCGGTTTCTTTGTCAGCGGCAACCTGGTGTTGAGTGATTCAGAATTGACGTTTACCGAAGCCAGTTCACAGACCAGCCTTAAGCGCCGCCTGACGGGCCATTCGGAGTACGTAGTTAATACCCAGCTGGGTTATGACTCAGAAAACGGTCAACATTCGGCATCCTTGTTGTACAACGTGTTCGGCGAACGCGTATTCTTTGGTGGCCGCTCGCCGTCGCCTGATGCGTTCGAAGATCCGTTCCATTCGCTGGATTTGACCTATTCGTATTTTCCTACGGACAATCTGACGTTACGCTTGCGCGCACAGAATCTGCTTAACGAGAACCGTGAATTTTACCGTGACGATGTGCGAATCATAGATGTAGAAAGCGGCGCCCGCCTGCGACTGGATCTGCAATGGAATCTGTAAGGTAACACCCGCTCCGCAACCCTGCGGAGCGGTCCGACATAGCCGGAAACGGCCGAGCGCGATCAGCATATTTGGGAGAGTATTCTGAACACGATCTATCAAAAAACTCGACAGAGTTTTGCCGCCGTGCTGCGCCCGGGTCTCACCGCGATAGTGATTGTCGCGATGCTGGTCTGGGCCGGTCACAGTCTGGCGCGACTTTTCTGGTTATTCATTCCTCTGCAGGTTTCCGAACAGGCCGGTACAGTATTGCCGTCCACCTCAACTGCGACGCGACGTAGCGGTCAACTGGACAGCGTTGACATCGCCTTTTTGCAGGAAAACTTCCGGCTTGGCGGTAGCACTGACGATGCTGCGTCCGGCACTGTATTAAATGACTCTGCTTTGACCACCAGCACCCGGCTTAGTCTGGTACTGCGCGGCGCGGTTGCCGGTAGTGACCCCGCGGGGTCGTCCGCCATTATTGCCAGCGGTGATCAGCAACGGGTCTATTTTATTGGTGATGAGCTGGAATTTACCACGCCAGGCGTTACGCTCGACAGCGTTCATGCCAACTATGTTGTGCTCAATAACAACGGTCGCCGTGAATCGCTGTGGATGTATGAAGCACAGGACCAATCCCAGACCACACCCACGTCCGCCTTGACGGGTGTGACAGCCGCGCAGCGCGTTAACACGCTGAGCCCTGATGCGTCGAGCACTGCGCAGCGTGAAGCGCGTGTTCAGATACGACTGTATCGCGACAACGGCACTGTCCGGGGTGTGCAGATCCGGGAAGATAGCGATGCGGCTTTGTTGAGTGCTGCCGGATTGCAGGTCGGCGATATTGTGACGGCGATTGACGGTGTTGCCATAACCGGCAGCAACGAGTTGTCTGCCTTGAACGCTCAATTCCAGGGCCGCGATCAGGTCAGTCTCGACCTGATACGCAATGGCGCAACAATGACCTTGGCGGTAAACCGTGACGCGTTTGCGTTCTGACGATAATACCAGGAACTTTTAATGATAAAGCAGACCCTAATGAATATCAGAATCCCTAGCGCTTCAGCGTTGCGTCGACGATCTGGCGGCCCTGTTCTGATGGCCCGGCTGATGTCAGTGCTGATGTTAGTACTCATGTTTGCGCTGGCGCCCGGTGCTATGTCTCAGGAGCAAAGCTGGACGCCGAATTTTCGGGAAAGCGACATTCTGGAAGTGATTCGTGCCGTGCAGGATGTCACCGGCAAGACCATGATCATTGATCCGCGTGTGCGTGGCCAGATCACGGTGATGAGCAGTGAACCGGTTGACGCGCAGGGCTACTATAGCATTTTCCTGCGTGCCCTCGACATAAACGGCTTCACGGCGGTGGAATCCAGCGACAACATGGTCAGTATCCTGCCCACGCAGGAGGCCCGCTCCGCACCGTTGCCGTTTGCCAACTATGATGCTGCCGACAGCAATCGTTATGTCACTGAAGCCATCCAGCTCGACAATGTCTCTGTTGCCGAGGTGCTGCCGGTGCTCAGGCCGCTGGTGTCGCAAAGCAATGGTCAGATGTCCGCTTATCCCAGCGGAAACATGATTGTACTGGTTGATACTGTGGCCAATATTGAACGTATTCGCCGCATTCTGGAACGTATTGACCAAACATCTATACCGGAAACGGAAATAGTCCGTCTGGAGTTCGCCGAGGCAGCCACCATCGTCGAGTTATTGCGGGAAATGAACGAAGACCCGCAAGTGGCTGACCAGGAATCGGCCAGCAACCGCCTGCAGATCAGCGCCGACCGGCGCACCAACTCGGTGTTGATCACCGGTGGTCAACGCCAGCGTGACAATATCCGGGATCTGGTCAGGCTGCTGGATCAGCCACGTGAACAAAGCGGCAATACCCGGGTTGTGTACCTGGAGTATGCTGACGCTACACGAATCGCCGAGGTTCTGAGTTCAGTGGTGCTTAACATGTTTGGTCTGGATGACAGTGAAGCGGCTGACAGTCAGGCAGGCAGGCGCGCAACCATTGAAGCGGACCCGGACAATAATGCGCTGATCATCACGGCAGGGCTCGATATCATCGACTCTTTGCTGGACGTGGTGCAGCGACTGGATATTCAACGTGCTCAGGTGCTGGTCGAGGCAGTCATCGTGGAGATAAACGACGACGTGGGCCAGAACCTGGGTATTCAATGGTTGTTCAGGGACGAAAGCGGCGCTTTTGCCAGCAGTTTTAATGCAGGCAACAATCTGGAGCAATTGAACGGGGTGGTTCAAGGCGCACTCAATGAAGACCGCACGGAAGCATTGACGGGTATCGCCGCCGGTCTTGCCGGTTCGGCCGGTCAGACCATCGGTCTGGGGCGCCTGGGCGGCAGCACCGATCTGCTGGCGTTGATTGACCTGCTGCAGGCCAACTCAGGGGCCAATATCCTGTCCACGCCGAACATTCTGACCACCGACAACACCGAGGCATTGATAACGGTAGGCGAAAGCGTGCCCTTCCTGACCGGTTCATTTACCACACCGGGCGGCAGTGGTGGCGCGGAGAATCCTTTCCAGACCATCAATCGTCAGAATGTAGGTACGACTTTGAGAGTCACACCGCATGTCAATCGGGGCGACCGCGTGGCACTGGATATAAGCCAGGAGATCTCCAGCATTTCGCAGAAAGCCGGCGCCGTTGATCTGATCACCAATGAGCGCAAGATTGAAACCCGGGTCACCGTGGCTGATGGCGAAACGGTGGTGCTGGGTGGTCTGATACGTGACAACGTGGTGCAAAGCGAAACCCGCGTGCCCCTGCTGGGCAGTATTCCCGGTGTGGGGAATCTGTTTCGCTCGCGCAGCAGTTCCGTGCAGAAGACCAATCTGCTGGTATTTATCCGGCCAACGATACTACGCAATGATGATGCTTTGCGCGGTGCCACCGCCGAAAAATATCAACTGATCCGTGATCAGCAGCTGCAACAGACACCGCTGCATGGTTTCCTGTTTGATGCCGGCGAATTGCCCGTGCTGCCGCCCTGGGAAAGTGTGTCGCCTGGCGCTTCCAGCACAGAATCGGATACCGGGGGGCAGCCTTGAGCGAACAGACAGCCTTGAGCGAAGAGACAGCCTTGAGCCAACAGCCTGCCCAAGCCACGGACTTTACCCTGCTGCCCTATGATTTTGCAGACACCCATGGCGTCATCGTCGACGAAGGTGTGGTTTACCACAGACCCGGATTGACAGTGCCCGTGCTGATGGAGCTGCGGCGTGTGCTGGGACAGCCATTCGCGCCGGTCGCTCTGGACGCAGACAGCTTTCAGCAGCAGCTGACGCGCCTGTATCAAAGTGGCGCCGATGCGGCCCAGCGGGCGGCCGATGAGCTGGGCGACGATTTTGACCTGGGCGCGTTGGTTGATGATATTCCGAAAAACAGCGACCTGATGTCAGGTGCCGACAATGCCCCGGTTATCCGTTTGATCAATGCCGTGCTGTCGCAGGCGGTCCGCGAAAAAGCCTCCGATATTCATATCGAGCCGTTTGAACACAAAGTGTCAGTGCGCTTTCGTGTCGACGGCGTACTCAGGGACGTGCTCGCCCCGAAAGCGGAGCTGGGCCCGGTGCTGGTGTCGCGTCTGAAAGTCATGGCGCGTCTGGATATTGCCGAAAAGCGCCTGCCGCAGGATGGCCGCATCAGTGTGCGGCTGGCCGGGCACGCCGTGGATATCCGTGTGTCCACCATACCGTCGTCGTTTGGTGAGCGCGTGGTGCTGCGTTTGCTGGATCAGGCCGCCGGTCAACTGGACCTGGAACAACTGGCGATGCCGGCGCAGGTCTATCAGGCCTTCAGCCGTGCCCTGCAGAAGCCGCATGGCATCATCCTGGTCACCGGGCCTACCGGGTCGGGCAAAACCACGACCCTGTATGCCGGGCTGCACCATATCAACAATCGTCAGCGCAATATTCTCACCATTGAAGATCCGGTGGAGTATCTGCTGCCCGGCATCGGTCAGACCCAGGTCAATACCAAGGTCGACATGAGTTTTGCCCGCGGCCTGCGCGCGATTCTGCGGCAGGATCCGGATGTGGTGATGGTCGGTGAAATCCGGGACCAGGAAACCGCTGCGATTGCCGTGCAGGCATCGCTCACCGGACATCTGGTGTTATCAACCCTGCATACCAATACTGCCATTGGTGCCGTCACCCGTTTGCAGGATATGGGCATAGAGCCCTTCCTGCTGTCGTCCAGCATCGAGGTGATTCTGGCGCAGCGCCTGGTGCGTTGTTTGTGCAGGCAGTGCCGCGAACCGGTGGCAACGGACCTCAGTGAGCAGCAACGCTTTGGACTGCCAGCTGGGTCGGTGGTGTATCGCGCGCCAGGCTGTGAGGCCTGTAATCAGAGCGGATATAAAGGCCGAACCGGTATCTACGAATTGATAGAAATTGATGAGGAGCTGCGCCGCCTGATTCATGATGGCGCTGGCGAACAGACCATGCTGGCGCATCTTCGCGCCACCAGTCCGGCCATCGACGAACATGGCCGACAGCGTGTGCTGGCCGGTGACACCAGTCTGGAAGAAGTATTACGGGTGACAACATGGTCGTAACGGTCAGGTTGATGTCGTTGGCAGGGGCTGGTTAGTCATGGCGTCATTTACTTATCAGGCACTCGATGCTGAGGGCAAACGCGTCAATGGCGTGATGGAAGGCGATGGCGAGCGGCAGGTGCGGGCGCGGCTGCGCGCACAAAAACTGAAACCACTGGCGGTGACGTCGGGCAAGGCGCCGGCAGCAACAGCCGGGCTGGCCAGCCTCTTTAAGCGGCAACAACGCTTGACCATCGCCGAGTTGTCGCTGGTCAGTCGGCAGCTGGCATCGCTGATCCAGTCCGGTTTGCCGCTGGATGAAGCCCTGCAGATCAGCGTTCGTCAGAGCCGCAGCATTCGCGTGAAAACCCTGTTGTCGCAGGTGCGTTCGCGGGTATTGGAAGGGCACACGCTGGCGCAGGCCATGGGCGAGCACCCGGCGGCGTTTGATCGCATGTACTGCGCCATGGTCCGCGCTGGTGAGTCAGCTGGTTTTCTCGGTGAAGTCATGGAGCGCCTGGCCGAGTATACCGAAAGCGGTCAGCAGTCCCGGCAAAAATTGCAGATGGCACTGATCTATCCGTTCGCGCTGTTGGGTGTCAGTGTGCTGGTGGTGACTCTGCTAATGACATTTGTGGTGCCGCGCCTGGTCAGCATGTTCGCCAGCTCGAACCGGGAACTGCCTGGCCTGACCCGAGGCCTGATCGCGGTCAGCGATTTCATGTCATCGGGTTGGGCACTCCTGTTGCTGGCATTGTCAGTCGTAGCGGTAGCCGGGTTTCGCTGGCGCCTGCGGCAGGCAGGCGCACGAATGCGCTGGCATAGATTTCTACTGCGGGTGCCGGTGCTCAGCGAGATATTCAGACAAACCGACAGTGCCCGTTTTGCGTCGACTCTGGCTATCCTGTTGAGCAGTGGTGTGCCGTTGCTGGAGTCGGTGCGCATTGCCGCGCAGGTGCTGGACAATGAGGTCATGCGTGCCGCCACAGAGGAACTGGCAATGCGCGTGCAGGAAGGTGGCAGTTTCAGCAAAAGCATGCAGCAGGCTGATGTTTTTCCACCACTTTTGGTGCAGATGGCAGCCAATGGCGAAGCCAACGGTACGCTGGCCAGACAACTGGCCTATGCCGCCAACAATCAGGAGCGCGAGTTGCAGATGCGCCTGGGCACCACCATGGCCTTGCTGGAGCCGCTGACCATTGTCCTCATGGGCGGGCTGGTCACTCTGATTATGCTGGCGGTGTTGCTGCCAATATTCGACATTAACACCCTGATCTGAGGGTTTGGGATTTAGTTGACGGGGAAACAGAGAGTATGCAAATGAAATGGGTAGCAGGAAAGTCAATTGCCGGTCAGCGCGGTTTCAGCCTGATCGAAATACTGGTGGTGCTGGTCATCATGGGGCTGCTGATCAGCATCATCGCGCCCAATGTACTGGGCCGCGCCGATGAAGCACGTGTGCAAAAGGTGTTCGCCGATTTCAGCGCTATCGAGACTGCGCTGAGAATGTATCGCCTGGACAACTATGCCTATCCCAGCAGCGAGCAGGGGCTTAGTGCACTGGTAGAGCAACCCACGCTGGCGCCGGTGCCGGCGAACTGGAAAAGTGATGGTTACCTGGAATCGTTGCCAGTAGATCCCTGGGGCAGTCCTTATCTTTATCTGAATCCGGGTCAGAACGGGCCTTATGACATCTTTACCTATGGCGCCGATGGCACCCGTGGTGGCGACGGTCAGAACGCAGACTACGGCAACTGGCAGGACGCGGAATAACACGTGGTTTCAGGCACGACAGCGATGATGAGCAAGACGCGGGGTTTCAGTCTGATCGAGATGCTGGTGGTGATGACCATCATGGGTCTTATTGTCAGCGTGGTGACTCTGTCGTCGGGTGTCCTGTCCCCGTATTCGTCTGACGGCAACGATGACTCAGCAGAGGTATTCGCTGACAAGTTGATGTTGTTGATGTCAACCGCATCGGCCGAAGCGATTCTCAGCGGTGAGCCGTTGGCGTTGAGCTTTGCCATATCTGCGGCAACGGAAGAGGAAGGTGTTGCGGTGTCATGGTTGCGCTATGGCAGACCGGCTGGCGGATCCGTGCGCACCCGACAGCCGGTCTGGCAGCCGGTGTCAGCGGACACTGGTTTGCAGGCGCTGCCATTGGCCACGGCCATCAGCAGTGATCTGGTTATTGAGGGCGAATTGATCGATCCGCATTCGTTTGCCAGCAGCGCTGCAGTGCCGGTCCTGGTGTTTTATCCCACTGGCGAAACCACTGGTTTCAGCTGGACTCTGGCGCGGGACGAGCAGAGCATCACCTTGACCAACGCCGCTACGGGTGAGATAGAAAGGAGGCAGCCGTGAGGTTACCGCCGGATTCACAGGGCTTCACTCTGGTCGAGGTTATGGTGGCACTGTTTGTGGTTGCTGTGGCGCTACCTGCCCTGATGTTCCAGTTGGGTACTCAGCTCAGCAGCACTGAGGTCTTGCGCGACAAGTCGATTGCATCGTGGGTGGCACAGGATCAGTTGGCGATTCATAAATTACAGTCTGCTGGCAGTGCTGCGGGTGAACTGCAGGGCGAGCGGCAACTGGCGGGGCGCGAATGGCCATGGTCCCTGACCACAGAGGCAACACCGGTGCCCGGTATGGTGCGGCAGACAGTCAGTGTTTACCCGGACGTCACGGCACGGCAACGGCAGCGCGATGCGTTTGTCGTGATCACTGCGTTTGCCAGCGAGTCAAACGCTAATGAGGTGCAATAGCATGATCGCACCGGTCGCCCAGCGTGGTTTTACCCTGATCGAATTGTTGATTGCAATGGCCTTGACCGTGTTGATAGGCGCCATGTCATACCGTTTTCTGGACACCGCAATGGCGGTATCGGAACAGGGTGAAGAAGCTCTGCAACAGATCAACGAACTGGAGCGTGTGTGGTTGCTATTGGCGGCCGATCTGGAACAGGCCAGTAGCCGCTCAGCGGCCAGGCCTGCTACCGGTGTAGACGCGCTGGCAGCCACCGATTATCTGCCACAGGGCAGACCGGCCATGCTGAGTCAGTCGGGCGCGGGTGTATCTTTGCCGGCTACGCTGCAGCGGCCGGGTGCGATGTTGTGGTTTGTGCGCGCAGGCTGGAGCAACCCGCTACAACAACAGCGCTCCGAATTACAGCGAGTGGCCTACCGCCTTGATGATGGCAGTCTGTATCGGGACTTCTGGCCGGAACGCAATCAGAGCCTGACTGAGGCCGCCGCAGGCAGCCTGCTGCTGCTTCAGGACGTGGAGGCGTTAAGTTTCCGCTTCCTGCCCATCGGCAGCACGCCGGTTGAGGATGCCTGGCTCTCCGAGTGGCCACCGGTTATACCTGCGGGTGAGGATTCAGAGGCCGCAACCGGCGGTGATGAACTGGCGTCTCGATTACCCGCCGCGGTTGAGGTGCGACTGCTTAGCGCGGCGCTCGGAGAAGTGCGAAGGATATTTTTGTTGCCGGGGGCATCATGAGCCGTGTATTAAACGCCAGGATAGATGCGCCGGGTCGCAGTCGTGGCAGTGCGCTGATATTGGCGCTGCTGGTTGCCGGTCTGGTTGCCGTGCTGGCAGTGCAGTTTGCCCAGGCGTTTGTATTGCAGGCGAATCGCACCGAGAACGGGCTGTTGCAGGCGCGTTTTACGTCTTACCTGCACGGTGCTGAAACGCTGGCAGCCGAGGTACTTGCCCGTGATGGTATGGAGTCACCGGTTGATCACCTGCAGGAAGCATGGGCCGCACAGTTGCCGCCGTTCCCGACCGACGACGGCTGGTTGGAGGTGCAATTGCTTGATGCCCAGGGATTGTACAACATTAATAATCTGACGGTGAAAAGTGCCTACCACGACGATCTGTCAGCACCGCCAGCGCAACGTTTCAGTGAAATGCAGAAGCAGTTTATTCGCCTGCTGCAGAGTTTTGCCGACTACCCGCTGAGCGAAGCCGAGGCCATTGAAATAACCGAAGCGGTGATCGATTGGCTGGATGAAGACGATCAGACCGGCGGACCGGGAGGTGCCGAATCGCTTTATTACAGCGCGGAGCCGATAACGATGAACGCGGCCAATCAGTTCGCCTCCGATGTCAGCGAATTGGCACTGGTGCGGCATATGAACTCGGCGCTGCTGACCCGAATGCGGCCGCTGCTGACGGCTTTGCCAACGGTCACGGCGTTGAATATCAATACCGCTGCGCCCGACGTGCTGGCAGTGATCAATGCCGGGCAAAACCTGCAGCCATTGCCTCCAGAGACGGTATCGGCGCTGGCGCAGCATCGGGCGCAGTCCGCTCTCAGTGAAACTGCGGCGCTGGCCATGGTGCCGGCGTTGCAGGGCATCGGCGCAGACATTGTCATGAGTGAAAGCAACAGCAGTGGCGCGGACGAGCAGGGTCAAAGCCGGCCGTATGGTGTTGCCAGTCAATACTTTGTTGTCTACGCCAGCGCCACTATCGGTGACCGCTCCCGGCATATGACAGCGCTGTTGAAACGTGATGAAACCGGTGTGCGCACCGTATCCAGAACTTATGGTTTATAGCACGACAGGAAGATTTTATGTCTGATTTATGGGTAATGGCAGCCGTCAGTGATGCTGAACAATTCCCTTATCGTTGGCGCCACTGCGAATCGGGCGAACAGGGTATGTGTGCGCTGCCAGAACTGGCAGCGCGCTGGCCGGAAGCTACTGTAACGCTGCTGGTATCAGGCATTGACTGTCCCAGCCGGCGCATGGCGTTCAAGCCAGAAGAAAAAAGTCACCTGGCGCGATTGCTGCCCTACCAACTGGAAACCGAGCTTGCCCAGGACATTGGTGGACTTCATATTGCGTTGGGTGCTGCTGCATCGGCAGGCAAAAGCGATGATGTTGAAAACTCACCCGACGTCATTCTGTCCTATATAGACAGACGTACCCTGAGTGTGCAGATCACTGCGTTGGAGAGTGCCGGCTTTGATGTCAGGCATTGTTACGCCGAACCGTTGTTGCTGCCGGCAACTGAAGCCTGCTGGATTTTTCGCCTTGTCGGTGAACAGGTTGATATCAGCTGGGGACACGGCTGTGCAGCGAGCGTGGATGCCGCCATGCTGCCGACATTTTTGGCTGCACTGCAACATGGGGCGGCTGCCGCGCCGCAATCGCTGCGGCTTCAAGGTCTGACCGACGCTGACCTGGAGCGACTGGGCGCCCTGGTAACAGCCTCAGCATGGATGCAAGGCACAAGACCCGAGATGCGCAGCGAGCGCCTGCAATGCGCGTGGGACGGCATTGAAGGCGCTGGCAGCCCCGCCGCCCGGGTTTCGGCGAGTATTCCCGATTTGCGGCAGGGGGCGTTTGTTCGTCCGCTGCGCTGGCGCAAATACTGGCGACCGGCGCGCGTCCCGCTGCTTGCTGCAGTGCTGGCGGCGGTAGCGTTCGCAGTCGTATCGGTGATCGAAACCCAGTTGAACAATCAACGTTTCCGCAATCTGCAACAGGAAATTGAATCGGTGTACCGGGAGGCGGTACCAGCGGGTGTTCTGGTGGATGCGGAACAACAACTACGCGCACAACTGGGACAGCTGGGTAGTGGGTCCCGAGGCGCCAGTGTATTGGCCATGTTGAACAAGATTACGCCGCAGTTGTCGCAGAATACGCAGATCAGCATCAATCGCCTGAGCTTTAACGGCGCCAACACAGCCGGCTCACAAAGTGAACTGCAGCTCAGCATAGAAGCGGCCAGCAACACCGATATTCTGCAATTCAGTGAGCAGCTCAATGGCAGTGGCCTGCAGGCGCGGGCACAGAACATGACCCAGGCTGGCAGTCGGCAGCAGGCCAGCATGATCATTACGGAGGTTGCGCCATGACAGCGACAAAGCCGGGGCATTGGTTCAGTCAGAAGACATCCCGCGAGCAGCTGGTCCTGCTGGCCGGCGTTGGTGTGGTAATGTTGTATCTGATCTGGCTGCTATTGTGGCAGCCAATGTTACAGGCACGGGAGTTGTCCGCTCAGCGGGTTGCCAGCGCCGAACAGTCATTGCTTGTCGTCCGCGGCCTGGCACAGGAACTTGCCGATGCCCGTGAGAACCCGGCATCCGGTGGGGTAGCAGGGTCCGGCAGTCTTGCGCAAACACTGGATGAGTCGGCATCAGCATTGGGGCTGCGCATCGCGTCTCTGGAGCCGGCAGCGGACAATTCGTCGGTCTCGGTTCGCCTTAATGATGTTGGTATGGCGGCTGTACTGGCGTGGCTGTTCGAAATAGAGCGCACTGGCACTATGAGCATTGATTCGTTGACCATGGCACCCGTGCCAACGCCCGGCAATGTTGCGGTCAGTTTGCGTTTGCGTGGTACCTGAACCGATGAAATACAAACTTCTTTTTGTGGTCTTGCTGTCAGCCCTGATCTGGGTAGTGGTGCTGGCCCCCGCGCACATCATGGTGCGGCTGCTACCGGCCCATACTCCCCTGGTGTTACAGGGCATCACAGGTCGTATATGGGCGGGTGCCGTGCTGCAGGCAGGGCTGGTCGATGATGACGGGCTGCTGGCGCAGGGGCGGCTTGACTGGCGCGTCAGGCCACTGTCATTGTTGCGGTTGTCGCCCTGTGTTGATTTCAGTATAGATTACGACGCTGCACAGGCATCCGGTGCCAGTGCATCAGTCGGCGTTGTTGCCGGTCTGGCATGCGTCTCAAGCGATGGTACCGTGTCCATGCGCGACGTCATTTTCGATCTGCCGGCCGACATATTTCTGCGTTCACCGGACCTGCGTCTGGGCGGTGAGATCTCCGGTCAACTGACAACGCTGGAATGGCGGTCGGGTTTGCTGCTGGATTTAAAAGGCGAAGGTTTGTGGACCGATGCCAGGATTCTGTCTGATCAGTTGACTATGTCGTTGCAAACGCTGCCCTTTAATTTTCGTCGGGAGAGCGATGCCAGTCTGGTCCTGCACCTGGACAACAGCGACCTGCTGACACAACATCAGGACATTCCCTTGCACATTTCCCTGCAGTCGACAGTGTCGTTTGGCGGTGATTTTTTCACCCGGGCACAACTGAAGACGCAGCCACAAACGCCCGATGATGTGGCCGAGTTATTGAATGTGCTGGCTGAACCGACAGGTCCCGGCGAATTTACATTGGAGCTGCGCAGTCAGAATATCTGACCAGGGCAGGACGGTGTCTGGCCCGCTGGCAAAGATCGGTGTGCACCAATCTCCAATTGGTTAGCCCAGTGAAAAGAAAAATCCCGCTATGGCTGCGCTCATCAGATTGGCCAGTGTCGCTGCCAACAGCGCTTTCAGACCAAGTTCGGCAATGTCGCTGCGCCGGTTTGGTGCCATACCACCGATGCCGCCGAGCAGAATGGCAATGGATGCGAAATTGGCAAAACCGCACAGCGCAATGGTGACGATTACCTGGGTCTGCTCGCTCAACTGGTCCCTGACCTGAGCGAAGTCGAGATACGCGACAAATTCATTGATCACCAGCTTCTGGCCGATAAAACTGCCCGCCTGCCGGGCCTCATCCCACGGAACACCCAGCACGAATGCCAGCGGCTGGAACACAGTCCCAAAAAGGCCTTGCAGGGTCAGGTTTTCGATACCCACCCAGTTGCCTATACCGCCGAGTATGCCGTTAAGCAAGGCGATGAGTCCAACAAACGCCAACAACATCGCGCCCACGTTGAGTGCCAGATGCATGCCGCTGGATGCGCCTGCGGCTGCGGCGTCAATGACGTTGATGTGGGGTTTTTCCATGTTGATTTGAGAGAGGTCGTTTTTGGGTTCATCGGTTTCCGGCAGGATCAGTTTTGCCATCAGGAATCCACCAGGTGCAGCCATGAAACTGGCCGCAATCAGGTACTTCAGGTCAACGCCAATGCCGGCGTAACCGGCCATTACGGAGCCGGCAATGGACGACAGGCCGCCTACCATGACGGCAAACAATTCCGAGCGCGTCATGGTAGGTATGAACGGGCGGACCATCAAAGGCGCTTCGGTTTGGCCGACAAAAATGTTGGCGGCGGCAGACATGGACTCCGGGCGGCTTGTGCCCAGCAGTTTCTGCAAAGCGCCACCAATAATGCGAATTGTCCAGGTCATGATGCCGATGTGATACAGCACCGAGATCAGCGACGAAAAGAACACAATGATGGTCAATACGTGAATGGCAAACACAAAACCTTGCGAATAGTCCCCCAGTTCGCCGAAGATAAAGATAATGCCGGCATTGGCATAGCCGAGAACATTGCTGACCACCCCGGAGATGTTGTACAGCACGTCCTGACCAAAGGGAATATATAACACAAACGCTGCTATCGACAGTTGCATGGCAAACGCGCCGCCGACGGTGCGCCAGTTAATACGACTGCGATGGGCCGAAGCTGCGTATGCCAGCAGCAACAGAAACAATATGCCCAGTAGTCCCATCATATGTCCGGTAGTCCCATCATATGTATAGCCCGTTGCTATTCAGTGCTCAGTTGGCGGATTTTGGTTTTAATGATATCAATGGCAACCTGATTGCGACCGCCACCGGTAACCACGAGATCGGCATGTTGTCGTGAAGGTGCGATAAATTCGAAATATGCCGGTCTGACCGTGGTTTCATATTGTGCCATGACTGAATCAAGCGTTCTTCCGCGCTCGACCGTATCGCGCTTCATTCGGCGCAGCAGGCAGATATCCAGAGGTGTATCCATGAACACACTGATGTCAAATTCATCGCGTAGTTTCGCTGCCGTGAGCAGCAGAATACCTTCCACCAGAATAACGCTGGCCGGATGTACGCTGATGGTTTCCGTTTGTCGGGTATGGGTTTTGTAGTTGTACTGCGGCATTGCAATACTGTGTCCCTGTCTGAGTGCTTGCAAATGCCTGGCCAGCAGTTCGTGTTCGAATGCAGCAGGATGGTCGTAGTTGGTCAGGGTGCGTTGTTCCAGAGACAGGTGGCTCTGGTCGCGATAGTAGGCATCTTCGGACAGCATCGCGATGCATTCCCCACCGAGCTCGGCAACAAGCTCCTGATAGACTGTGGAGGCAAACAGGCTCTTGCCGGACGCCGAGGGTCCGGTGATGGCAATAATGCTTGTTGTTGACACTGATCCGCCTGCAAGTTGAGTGAGTGCACGGGAACTGTTGATGATTATGGCGAATTCTGTGCGCTATAGGAATACGCAAAGGCGATCGATGGGTAAGGTGATTGACTCACAGCCTGCTAGTTTGGAGCATTGACAGGCTTGGCTGGATCATTGACAGTGATGCCGGCGCGCAACAGCGCGTCTCGCAAAGTCACAGCAAATGCAACCGCGCCAGGTGTATCCCCGTGGATGCACAGTGTCTGCGCCGATACAGTGACAATGCTACCGTCGATAGCGGCAATTCGCCCGCTCTCAATGATATCCAGTGCCTGCCGCGCAGCGACCTGCGGGTCATCGATGACCGACCCCGGTTGTGTTCTTGGCACCAGGCTGCCATCGGAGCAGTAGCGGCGATCAACAAAGGCTTCTTCCAGTGTATGCAGGCCTGCTTCCCGGCTCGCCCGGACCAGTTCGCTGCCGGCCAGACCGACCAGTGTCAGCGTTTTGTTGAAGTCATGCACAATGCCGGCCAGCGCTGTAGCCAGGTGTCGGTCCCGGGCGGCGTCATTGTACAGAGCGCCGTGGGGTTTGACGTGATTCAGCTCACCGCCTGCCGAATGAACCAGATCCTGAAGCCAGGTCAGCTGTTGCCGAATGGTATCCTGCAGCTGCACGACGCTCAGGCGTTGTGAAACCCGGCCGTGGTTCAGACGGTCCGGATACGAGGGATGAGCACCAATTTTGACATCGTGCAGCAAGGCGAGCCTGATGGCGCTGGTAATGTCATCAGCTTCGCCGGCATGGGCGCCGCAACTGATATTTGCCGATGACACCAGGGCCAGCAATTCTGCATCAAATGCACCACCTTCGCCGAGGTCGGCGTTCAGGTCTATGGTTCTGGCAGATGTCATGTCGGCCAGCCCAGCCACAGTTCCAACTGGTTGAGCTTGAGTGTCTGGGCCGCTGCCAGTGCCCGGGCGTCGTCGAGACTGACCTGCATGAAATTGATGACGGTGCCCGGAGACAGGTATGCCAGTTGCCACAGATCGGCAGTAACAACACTGGCGATATGCGGGTAGCCTCCGGTGGTCTGGCCATCGCTGGCGAGGACAATCGGTTGGCCGTCAGGTGGCACCTGGATGACGCCGGGTACCACACCACTTGATGGCCGGACTTGCGGTTGCAGCAGTTTCAGGCGTTCACCATTCAGTCGCAATCCTGTTCGATTGCTAAGCGGCGTCACTTGCCATTCGGTATGCCAGAGCGCCGAATGACTGCGGTCGGTAAATGCGTCGTAATCCGTGCCGGGCACAGTGCGAAGTGTCATGGTCGCTGGCGCCTGCCGGATACCGTGAGACCGGGTACCTTTGGCGGATTGTGGGGAGTTAGCGGATTGCTGGGAGATAGTGCCAACCGGCAACATGTCCCCAGCACGCAGGGTTCTGCCTTGATAACCGCCAAAACCGCTGTTGAGATCCGTACTGCGAGAACCCAGCGCCATCGGCACATCGATACCACCCGCGACGGCTATGCAGCTGCGTTGACCCGGCTCGGCCGTAGCCTGGCAATGTATGCGGTGTCCGGCCGGGATATCATGGATAAAACCTGGCGCAAGATAATCCCGGATGCTGTGTTTGCCATCGGGCGTCATCAATTGTACCCGCATATCGGTACCCATCAGCACGATCTGAATAGCCTGATGTGCCTTGAACCAGCACGGACCGAAGCTCACTTCCAGGCCAGCGGCACCGATCGGGTTGCCCAATAACAGGTTGGCTGCCATCAGCGCCGGTGCGTCCATCATGCCCGCCATCGGGATGCCAAGGTGGCGCAAGCCAACCCGACCGGTATCCTGCACTGTCAGCATTGGCGAAGCCCGCAAAACTTCAATCATGACAAGGCCTCCACGGACACAAAACGCACCCGGTCTCCGGGCCTGAGCAGGCAGGGCGGATCACCCTGGGGGTCAAACATTCTAATGTTGGTGTGGCCTATGATGTGCCAGCCGCCCGGTGTTGCTGACGGATAGATGCTGGTGTAAATACCACCTATGGCAACGGCGCCGGCAGGAATGCGGGCCGCTGGTGTCTTTTTGCGGGGAATAGCCAGGGCCGGGTCCAGGCCGCCAAGATAAGCAAAACCTGCCATGAAACCCAGACATTGCACCAGATACTCCGGTGCACAATGCCGTGTGACAATTTCTTCCATTGCCAGGCCGGTGTGGCGTGACAGGTGCGGCAGGTCGGGGCCGTTTTTGCCACCATAGCTGACCGGAATCTCGATCAGTGCCGACTCTGCGCTGAGCTGATCGCAGTCCTGCCACAAGGATTCCGCGCGCTGCAACAGTTGCTCGGTGTTTGTGCTGCGCTTCATCACCAGTAACAGATTGCCCGGACCGGGCGCGACCTCTTGCAGCATGGGTGCGCTGTCAGGGTCATTGCGTAAGGCGTGCGCCAGCTGGCAGATACGAATCTGCAAAGCCTGATCCGGCTCAACTGTCTTATCAGACCTTACCTGTTTATCTGGCGTTATCTGCGCATCCGGCGCATCGGCGTCAAACGGAGGTACGGGGTCGATGAAGCTCAACAGAATTGCGCTTTCATTGACATAACTTATACTGGGTTCTGGTATGCTCATAGCGTCACTCTAATCCAGCTTCAGGGGTAATCACAAATGACAAATAGGAAATCGTCAGGAATTGTCAGAATTTTTGTTGTCCTGCTAATCAGCACGCTCGGTTTCGGCTGCAGCGCCGTCCAGGCGCAACAGGCGTTATTGCCCGAAGGTCAGACCATGATAAGCCTGTCGGTGACAGAGCGCATCAGCGTGGCGCAGGATCTGGTTATCGCCAGTTTGCGTATCGAGGTCGAGGATCGTGATGCATCGGCGGTACAGAATCGTATCAATGCCGCTATGGAGCAGGCTCTGCAGCGTGCCCGGGATGTCGATGAGGTCAGCCAGAGCACCGGCTACTACAATGTCTATCAATACGACCGGCAGCCGGAAGGCGGTCGCGCTGAAACTCTGTGGCGTGGTTCCCAAAGCCTGACGCTGCAAGGCAAAGATGCGCAGGCCCTGCTGACGCTGGCAGGTGAGTTGCAGGAAATGGGGTTTCTGATGAATCAGTTGTCCTATCAGCTGAGCACGGAGCGCGCCGATGAGGTTCGGGACTCGTTGATGGAAGCTGCCATCGCCCGTGCGACGCAGAAGGCAGAACGTGCCGCCGCGGCGTTGGGTAAGTCACGGGTTGATATTGCCGTGCTGGATGTTGATACCTCTTCCGACTATCCGGCACCCATGATGATGCGTGCGATGGCGGATACGGGTAGCAGGGAGATGACGCCACCCAGCGCGGAGCCGGGCGAAACCGAGGTTACGCTGAATGTGCGCGTGCAGGCTGTTGCGCAATAAGGCACAGACGCTGGGGCGCTAGCTGACCGAACGGACGCTCTTCTGCGCTTGCGCCGGGCCTTGAGGCTGTTTATGCTCATATCACTGACAAACAAAGCCATAACAAACAGAAGAACAGGACTAAGGTTTATGCGTATTCAGACTCGGGCTCCAGGGCCTGCCCGCCGCCATTTTTTGTATAACCGCTCACTGCTTGGCCTGTTGGCCGCCGGGTTACTGGCGGCCTGCTCGACTGAACAGGACGCCGCTGAATCTGTGACCGAAACGGCGGACCGGGCGCTGGCAGCTGGCAGCGAGACGCGCAGCCCGATACAGCCGGTTGACGCCACCCGAATCACCGGTGCGGCCGACAACAACAGTGACTGGCTGACCCATGGCCGCACGTACGCCGAAGATCGCAACAGCCCACTCGATCAGATCAATCGCGACACCGTGGCGGACCTGGGCATGGCCTGGGATTTTGAGCTGGACACCGACCGTGGTCAGGAGGCAACTCCATTGGTCATCGATGGGGTGATTTATCTGACCTCGGCCTGGAGCAAGGCGTTTGCCCTGGATGCACGCACCGGCGAGGAGTTGTGGCGCTACGACCCCGAGGTGCCGCGTGAATATGCCGCCAACGCCTGCTGTGATGTGGTCAACCGGGGCATGGCGGCCTGGGGTGACAAGGTTTATTTTGGCGCGCTTGATGGCCGCCTGATCGCGCTGGACCGGGAAACCGGTGATGTGGCCTGGTCAACGGTGACGGCAGATCCTGAGCAACGCTACACCATCACCGGGGCGCCACGGATCATCGATGGCAAAGTCATTATCGGCAACGGAGGTGGCGAACTGGGTGTGCGCGGTTATGTGTCAGCCTATGACGCGGAAACTGGGGATATGGTCTGGCGTTTTTACACGGTGCCGGGCAACCCGGCCGATGGTTTTGAAAACGCAGCCATGGAAATGGCGGCGGAAACCTGGGCCGGTGAGTGGTGGCAGATCGGTGGCGGTGGCACAGCCTGGGACTCCATGGCCTACGATCCGGAGCTGAACCTGCTTTACGTTGGCATTGGCAACGGCAGTCCGTGGAACCACGAGATTCGTTCCAACGGTGAGGGCGACAACCTGTTCCTGTCCTCCATTGTGGCGCTGCGCCCTGATACCGGCGAATATGTCTGGCACTTCCAGACCACGCCTGCCGAATCCTGGGACTACACGGCGACTCAGCACATGATTCTGGCCGATCTGGAGATTGATGGCGAACAGCGCGAAGTCATCATGCAGGCGCCCAAGAATGGTTTCTTTTACGTGATTGATCGTGCCACCGGCGAATTCATTTCCGGTGAGAACTATGTCGAGATTAACTGGGCCAGCGGGCTGGACGCGGTCACCGGGCGCCCCATTGAGGCTGAAGTGGTGCGTTACCAGCGTGACCCCGCGGTAGTCATTCCTGGGCCACTGGGCGGCCACAACTGGTACCCGATGTCCTTTGATGCCGACACCGGCCTGGTCTATATCCCGACCCAGAATACCTCCTATGTGTTCTCTAATCCGGATGAATTTGTTGAACAGACGGTGGGCTGGAACCTGGGCCAGGATGCCAACCCGGGCGCGCCGGTGAATCCGGAAGAGGCCGATCGGATCCTGCAGATGTCACCGTCAGCCCTGCTCGCCTGGGACCCTGTGGAACAGCGCGAAGTCTGGCGCGTGAACTATCCGGTGTATGGTAACAGTGGCTTGCTGTCGACCGGGGGCGGTCTGGTGTTCCAGGGTTCCGCCGACGGCGTGTTCCATGCCTATACTACCGACACTGGTGAACGGCTGTGGTCACATGAAGTGGGTGATGCCATTCTGGGCGGACCGGTTACCTATGAGCTGGACGGTGAGCAGTATGTGCTGGCGCTGGCCGGTCAGGGCGGCGCGATTTCGCTGACCATGGGCCGTTTGTCCGGCAATTATCCGCGCGAGCGTAATGGTCGTCTGATGGCGTTTAAACTGGGCGCTGACATGCAGAGCCCGGTGGTGACGGTGACCCCGCCCGAGCCGCTGGACGTGTCCGGAGCCGAGAGCAGCGGTGACGCCGACTACGGCGCCATCATGTATGGTGCTTACTGTTCTGTGTGTCATGGCCCGTTTGGCATGACCTCGGGTCCTATCCCTGATTTGCGCTACACGCCGATGATGCTGAGTGAAGAGGGTTTTGCCAGCATTGTGCTGGAGGGTAGTCTGTCCAGCCGGGGTATGCCGGGTTTCGCCGCTGATATTGGTCCGGCTGAAGCCGAAGGTATTCGCGCTTACCTGCTGGAGCTGGCAGCGTCGGTGGCCAACTGATTCCTCTGCGGCTAACAACGGGTGCCGCCCTCTCACGGTGAAGGTGTTGTGTTGATGCCTGGACGACGTCAGCAGTGCGCGTATCAAGCGAGCAACCTGCGTTTGTTAACGGTTCTCGCTTTTTCCGTTATCTTCAGGAGCCAGTGAATGGGGAATTTTCGCGCCTCCCAAAGCGGCCAGGCTCGAACTTCCCCCTTTGTCAATGTCCGTGCTTTCCTCGTCGTCCGAGAGAAAATGTATTCTTGCATCTCCGTGCGTCAACAGGTCACGCAACAGCACAATGATACCGGCGACACACAGGAACAGCCCCATGTTCAGGGCTATTGATTGCAAATGCCGAAGCACGTAGAACATCTCCGGCAGTTCGATGGGTACCCACAAGAGAGGTGCCATCACGCCCAGGATAGCGATGAATGAGTACACCATGAAGCGGATGAAATGCACGGGTACGCGCTTGATGGTGAGCCCGTAAACGATAGTGGCAACAATCAATACACTCGCGGTTGCCTGCACAGCAATCAAAGCGCGCTCAGTAATGTAGGCAAAACGCCCTTCTTCGTAAGCAATATCGCCAACCCCGGTGTATACAAACGTCAACAAGGCATTTCCGGCCAAATACAGGATGCCGAGCAGTAACGGGAAAAGTAACATCCGGTTCTCGCTCGTCAGCTTGAAGCCGTCGGCTGATGCCCAGATTGTCAGCCAAAGTGGAATGCTCGCAAGATAAATGGCCACGGCCACGTACTCCATCATTGTTATCGCCCCAGTCAGAAAATTTTCGGCTATCCTAGCAAGCCCTCGCAGAAGTTGCACATGATGCCAACGGGTGGAGTGATCAAGAAACGGGTTGCGCGCCTTGGCTGGCAAACAGGCGCGCCAGATAGTGGCCGGTATGCGACACGGTTGAGCGCGCCACCTCTTCCGGCGTGCCTTCGGCGATTATCTGCCCGCCGCCATTGCCGCCTTCGGGGCCCAGGTCCACTATCCAGTCCGCGGTTTTGATCACGTCCAGGTTGTGTTCAATCACCACGATGGTGTTGCCCTGGTCGCGCAGCTTGTGCAACACCGCCAGCAGCTGGCGGATATCTTCAAAGTGCAGGCCGGTAGTGGGTTCGTCGAGAATGTACAGGGTCTGGCCGGTGTCGCGTTTGGACAGCTCCTTGGCCAGTTTGACGCGCTGGGCTTCGCCGCCGGACAGCGTGGTGGCGGCCTGGCCCAGGCAAATGTAGGACAGCCCGACATCCATCAGGGTCTGTAATTTGCGGGCGATGGCCGGCACCGGGTCAAAGAATTCCCGCGCATCCTCAATGGTCATGTCCAGCACTTCACTGATGTTTTTACCCTTGTACCTGACCTCCAGAGTTTCGCGGTTGTAACGCTTGCCGTGGCAGATGTCGCAGGACACATAGACATCGGGCAGAAAATGCATCTCCACCTTGGTCATGCCGTCGCCCTGGCAGGCTTCGCAGCGTCCACCTTTGACATTGAAGCTGAAACGGCCCGGGTTGTAACCACGGGTGCGGGCTTCCTGGGTGCCGGCAAACAGCTCACGCACCGGCGTGAAGATACCGGTATAGGTCGCCGGGTTGGAGCGGGGTGTTCGCCCAATCGGGCTCTGGTCGATGTCGACCACTTTGTCCATCAGGTCCAGACCGTCGATACTGTCGTACGGGGCCGCTTCCAGCGTGGTGGCGCCGTTGAGCTGGGTTGCTGCCACCGGGTACAGGGTGTTATTGATCAGCGTTGACTTGCCGGAACCGGAGACGCCGGTAACACAGGTGAACAGGCCCAGTGGAATTATGAGATTAACGTTCTGTAAATTATTGCCGCTGGCATTTTTTAGCGTGAGCATTTTTTTGCGGTCGGGCTGGTTGCGCTTAGCCGGAATCTCGATGCGGCGTTTTCCTGACAGGTACTGACCGGTCAGTGAATTGTCAGCCGCAATAATATCAGCGACCTGGCCCTGTGCCACGATCTGCCCGCCGTGCACACCTGCGCCGGGGCCTATGTCGATGACATGATCGGCGCTGCGAATGGCATCTTCATCATGTTCCACCACAATGACCGTGTTGCCAATATCGCGCAGATGGAACAACGTCGACAGCAGCCGGTCATTGTCACGCTGGTGCAGGCCAATGGAGGGTTCATCCAGAATGTACATGACACCGACCAGGCCGGCGCCGATCTGGCTGGCCAGACGAATGCGTTGTGCCTCGCCGCCGGACAGGGTGTCGGCGCTGCGGCTCAGGGTCAGGTAATTCAGGCCCACATCAATCAGAAATTGCAGGCGCTGCTCCAGCTCGCGCAGAATCTTGTCGGCGATAGTAGCGCGTGAGCCCTGCAATTCCAGGCCATGAAAATAGTCATAGGCCTGCACAATGGTCATGCGGGTGATATCCGGCAGGGTGGTGCCTTCAATATAGACATGACGGGCGTCGCGGCACAGCCGGGTACCTTCGCAGTCGGGGCAGGCGTGTGAGCTGAGGTACTTTGCCAGTTCGTCGCGCACCGTCTGTGATTCAGTCTCGCGGTAGCGCCTCTCCATGTTGGGCAGAATGCCTTCAAAGGCATGGCGTCGCACGGTACTGTCGCCCCGGTCGTTCATGAATCGAAAATCGATATCTTCGCCGTTGCTGCCGTGTAGCACGATGTCCTGCTGGCGCTTGCTCAGGTTTTCAAACGGGGTGTCGACGGCAAAGTCGTAGTGCGCTGCCAGCGAGTTGAGCATCTGGAAATAATAGAAATTGCGCCGGTCCCAGCCACGAATGGCACCTTCGGCCAGCGACAGCGAGGCATCGGTCATGATGCGCTGGGCGTCAAAAAACTGTTTCACGCCCAGACCGTCACAGCTGCCGCAGGCGCCGGCCGGATTATTGAAGGAGAACATGCGCGGTTCCAGCTCGGTGATGCTGTGTCCGCACACCGGGCAGGCAAAACGCGAGGAGAACGTCAATTCGTCGCGCGGATCGTCTTCATCCATGAACGCCACCGCGACCAGGCCGTCGGTCAGTTGCAGCGCAGTTTCCAGGCTTTCCGCCAGCCGCGTCTGAATATCAGGGCGCACCTTCAAACGATCGATGACCGCTTCTATCCGGTGTTTTTTGTTTTTCTCCAGGGGTGGCGGGTAATCCAGTTCGGTGACCGTGCCATTGATACGGGCGCGGATAAAACCGCCGCTGAGCAGCTCCTTGAAGACATGCAGGTGCTCACCTTTGCGGTCGCGCACCACCGGCGCCAGAATCATGATCTTGCTGCCTTCGGGCAGGGCCAGGATCTGGTCCACCATCTGACTGACGGTTTGTGCCTGCAGTTTTTTATGGTGAGTCGGGCAGAAGGGCTCACCAGCGCGGGCGTACAGCAATCTCAGGTAGTCGTATATTTCGGTGATGGTACCGACGGTGGAGCGCGGGTTGTGTGAGGTGGATTTCTGCTCAATAGAGATGGCGGGCGACAGACCCTCGATGTGGTCAATGTCGGGCTTGTCCATCATGGACAGGAACTGGCGCGCATAGGTGGACAGCGATTCCACGTAACGGCGCTGGCCTTCGGCATACAGCGTGTCGAAGGCCAGGGACGATTTGCCGGACCCGGACAAACCCGTGATGACCACCAGCTTGTTGCGTGGGATGGTCAGATTCACATTTTTCAGGTTATGGGTTCTGGCACCCCGTATCGTGATCTTGTCCATGATTTTCCCGCACTTCCCCGCGCCATTGGCGCAACAACAAAACAGGCAATTATGGGCAATATTGGTCGATATCGCAAAGGCGATTCTGGTTTGTCTGCATTTTGTGCTGTTGTCGGCGACAATGCCGTATTCATGCTATGCTCTTAAGACAAATCAAGCATAACCGGACAGGAGGACAGCACAAGGTGGCAAGTCGCGGCGTAAACAAAGTGATATTGGTAGGAAATGTAGGCAAGGATCCGGAAACACGCTATTTGCCCAGTGGCGGCGCGGTGACCAACGTAACGCTGGCCACCAGTGATAGCTGGAAGGACAAGAACACCGGGCAGCCGCAGGAAAAAACCGAGTGGCACCGCATTGTGTTCTTCAACCGCCTGGCAGAAATTGTCAACGAATATGTGCGCAAAGGCAGCAAACTCTACATTGAGGGCAGACTGCAAACCCGTAGCTGGGAACAGGACGGGATCACCCGGTACGCTACCGAAATTGTTGCCAATGAAATGCAGATGCTGGATTCGCGTGGAGGCGGCGGTGGCGGCAATCAGGACGATCAATTTGGCCAGAACAGTCGGCAGGAGCCACAATCCTCCTACGGTGGCAGCTCAGCCGGCAGTTCCGGTGGTGGCAATGCAGGCGCAGCGCGCGGCGGCCAGGGGCAACAGCCTGCCGGCAACAACCCTTCGCGTCCGGCAGATTTTGATAATTTTGATGATGACATACCGTTCTAAAGGGCGGGCCGGAGCACACACCGCAGGTGAAGCTATTAATTATTGGTGCCGACAGTGGTGTCGGTGTTGAACTAGGCAAACTTCTCAAAGAGCGCCAGATCAGCTGGGTAGCGCCGGATACCGACGCTATTCTGGCCAGGGATCCGTTGGCAGCCGCCAGGGTCATCACTCAGGCTGCGCCTGACCAGGTCATCAATCTGGCCGCGTTTGCCGCCGGCAGTCAGCACGCATTAACAATGGCCGAAAGCCATCCCGACGCATGTGAACTGATCAATCGCAAGCAGGCCGAACTGGTGGCTCAGGTGTGCGACCATCTGCATATCCCTCTGATTCACCTGTCCACGGCTCATGTGTTTGGTGGCGACAAGAAACTCGCCTATAACGAACAGGATCTCCCCAAGCCACAAGGCGTTTACGGACAGACCGCGCTGGCCGGTGAACAGGCAATTACTGCTACCACGAAACAGCATATTATCGTTCGTGCCGGCTGGCTGTTTGGCCGTCAGCAGGATGAAATACTGCGGCAATGGCTTGACGAACTGAAAAAGGGTGATGGCAGTGTCGCGGTCTGTCGCCGCAAGTTTGCACCCACTCCCATTGAAGACCTTGCCAGAGTGTTGTTGGCGATATCGCAGCAGGTCGACTGCCAGGCCGATGTGTGGGGTGTTTACCATTACGCAGCGCTGGAACCCCTGCGTGAAAGTGAGTTTGTCCAACAACTGGTGAAATTCGCAGCCCAGCATGACGAGGCGGTCTATCGTGTGCTTGATCATCTGACGATCAATCTCAGTCGTATTGAGGCCCCCCAGATAGCCAACGCAACACTGGCGACGAAAAAGATATTCGAGACCTTTGGTATCAAACCGCGCCCCTGGCACGGTAGCCTGCAGCGGCTGGTTAAATCCTGGTACAAGGCGCGCGGTGATGCCTGAGTTGTCTGTCAATTCCCTGATGCCAGTTGATGCGGCGCTGACGCGTTTGCTGGATGACGCCAGGTTGCGGATAGCGCCCGAAACCGTCGCCCTGTCGCAGGCGGATGCGCGAGTGCTGCTGCGTGATGTTGTCGCCGGCTGTGATGTACCGCCCTGGGACAACAGCGCTATGGATGGTTATGCCGTGGATAGCCGTGCGCTGCACATTGATACATCGCTGATGGTCAGCCAGCGCATCCCGGCCGGGACTGCGCCCGGGGCACTTGTGCCGGGAAGTGCGGCCCGTATCTTCACGGGTGCGCCGATGCCTGATGGCGCTGACGCCGTCGTAATGCAGGAAAATTGCCGCGCGGAAGGTGACCGGGTTTTTGTCAGTAAGCCGGTCGTGCCGGGTGAAAATGTGCGGCGTCAGGGCGCAGACGTGCCGCTGGGCAGCGTTTTGCTCCGCGCCGGTCATCGTCTGCGGCCGCAGGACGTGGGCTTGCTGGCCGCCACGGGGCAGTCGTCTGTGCTGGTCGGCAAACGTCCCAGGGTGGCCTTGATGGCAACCGGAGATGAACTGATTGAGCCAGGCCAGCCTCTGTGGCCCGGGCAAATCTACAACAGTAATGCCTATATGCTGGCAGCCATGCTGCGCGTGCTTGGCATAGACCCGATAGACATCGGACGTGTCCCGGATTCACTGGCCGAAACCGAGGCCGCATTGCGCCACACGGCGCAGCAGGTCGACTGTATTATAACCACGGGTGGCGTGTCTGCCGGGGAAGAGGATCATGTGCGTGCAGCGCTGCAGCGCTGCGGCCGGCTGACGCTGTGGAAGCTGGCTCTGAAGCCCGGGAAACCCTTTGCGTACGGCCAAATCGATAACACCGTGTTGTTTGGATTGCCAGGTAATCCGGTCTCCGCATTTGTTACCTTTCTGTTGCTGGTGCGACCGGCGCTGCTGGCCATGATGGGCGCAACGCAGTGCAGTCTGCCTGAGCGTCTCGAGCGCTCGGGCTTCTCACTGCCGGAGTCGGGCGCCAGGCAGGAGTATCTGCGCGTGTGCCTGCAGGGTAGTGGTGGCGAAAGATATCTGCAGAAACTGTCTGACCAAAGTTCCGGTGTGCTTAGTTCGGTCTCCGGGGCTGACGGGCTGGCGGTCATTCCGCCCTTTACCGCAGTAGAACCTGGCGATCAGTTGAGATTCCTGGCGTTTAATGACATAGTTTGACGATCTGATGCGCCGTCGTCAGCAGTAGCGAGCAGGAATCTCCATGACAGCCCCCGAAAGTATCAATGGCCATCCGACACAGTCCGGCGTTCGCCTGCTCGTGATCCTGGGTCTGACGCTGGCGCTTGCTGCCTGTGAGCTGGCGCCGCCGCTTGAGAATGAGTCAGTGTCGGCGCCGGACGCTGATACCGTGGCGGCGATTGAAGAGGTCGAGGATCTGCTGGCGGCGGAGGCCGCACGTGCCGACGCCGAACGCCAGCGTCGTTACATCGCCGATATACTTTATGATGGCATGCGTGCTTTACGCACTGACCGGCTGATGACGCCAGCCGAGGATAGCGCCTACCATTATTTCAGCCGCGTGCTGGCGTTCGAGCCAGGCAATACCGTCGCGCTAGAGGGCATGCGCGACATTGCCCTGCGCTACCTGGAGCTGGCCGGTACGGCTTCAAGACAGGGGCAGTTTGACAATGCAGAAACCTTTCTGCGCCGTGCTGAAAGTGTTGATGACGAATTGCCGGCCATCGCGATTGCCAGACAGACACTGGCGACTGCCCGGGAGCAGACTCACAGCGTTCATACCCTGAACAATCGCGAGTTGGCGGGACGCCAGCCGACGATTTCCCGACAGCTTGAGGATATCGCAAGGCTGGTGGCAGAGAACAATACTTTTGTGCTGATTACCGCGCCCAGTGACGAATTGGGCCGGTGGATATACGCACAGTTGCAGGGGGCCATGACTGAATCGCGCCTGCGCGCTGATATCGAGATTGGTGAGCAGGCTTCAATCCGGCTGATACTGCCGCGCACTACCTGAACAAAAAATTGCCGATACATCTGCCCGCTTCATAATTCTGTAATATTAAGCTGATATTGTTCTCACTATCGGTAGCAAGAGGGACAGTCTTGCTTCTCCGAGTGACTGGGCAATGACTCTTCGTGGAAGGTGAGTGATTAGCATCGTCAGGTTCTGAACCGATTGATAGTAGTGGTTTTCTTCATTTTAAACCGGGTTTGTCCTTGCAGAAGGGTTGGCCCGGTTTTTTTATGGCGACTGGCTACCAACCGGCTGCCAACCGACTTTGCATGGAGGCTTGTGGGTCATGGAGGCTTGCGGGGCATGCAGGCTTGCGGGTTGTTATTGTCAGGATCAGAGTGTAGCGCCGAGTTTTCTGATGCCAGCCAGAATCTGTCGGCAGGTGATTTGTCCGACCAGTTGATTGGTTTCCGATACCACGGGTCTGCGTCGCTGTCCCTTGGCGAGCATATCGGTGGCGACGTTGATAATATCGTCACTGATACGGGCTGAATTGATGTTCTCCGACGTCATATGCTCGTGTACCTGTCCCACGCTACCCTGGCTGTATGTGGCATCCAGTATCCCGCGCAGACAATCAAGTTCGGACAATATTCCCAGTAATGTGCCGTCTTTGCCAATGACGCAAAGTCCGGATACCCGGTTTTTGGTGATCAGGTCCACAGCCTCTACCAGTGAGGCATCGGGCGATATGGTTACCGGCTTTTCCTGCATGTAGTCTTTCAGGTCGACGGAGCGCAGCATGTCATGTTCTCTTCTTATTTTTAGTGCACTTTAGTTTTGGATTATGGATTATCACTCATTCCGGATTCCGTGAGGCCCCGAATTCATTTCGAGTGTACCTTCCGGAGACGACTGATTCAAGAATACCCGGATTTCAATGTCAAGCAACATACGTTATTGTCGAGGAGTGACTATAACCCGGATTCGCTATGATCTTTTTCCTGGCAGTACATATCATGGCTTTGCTAGTCTGGTGTGCTTCCCTGCTGTTCCTGCTGACATTGACAGGCGCTGGTTGTCCGTCTGTGCTTAAACAGACAGACAATGTGTTGACACCACATCGACATGATTCTGTTGCAAGAGCTCTGTTCACACTGGTTTCCACGCCGGCGGCCCTGCTCGCAATTGTATCGGGCACCACCGTGTTTTTGTTGACGGGTACTGTCAACGTCTGGCTGGTCATCAAATTAACCGTGGTTATGCTGTTGGTGATCGGCCACACGCTCGGAGGTGCACTCATTCTGCGGGCGGAATCCGGGCACAAAGTGCGGCCGTGGAGTCAGTTGTTGATAGTCTGCGTGGCGTTGCTGATGGTCACCATCGTGTTGTTGGTGCTGGCAAAGCCGGAATCCGGAGATTTGGTCCGGAGCTTGCCATGGTGACACCTCAGAGCCGATTAAAACTCTTGATCGTGGTTGGCGGCCTCTTCAAGATCCACGCCTACCGCATGCTCATAGACCAGTTGTCCCCCCAGATAACCCGTCGCCGCGATCAACAGGCCAGTGATGACCGACATGTACAGACCCCATGGCAAAATAGCTGCATCTGGCGCGGTGCTGAACCGGAGCAACCAATTGAGCGAAGCGAGCGACAGCAACATGACTGCCAGCACCGCATGACACCAGGCGGTAATCAGACGACGTATGCGGGGCACCAGCAGCAAATCGAGAAGACCGACGCTCCCCGATATCGCTCCACCAACGGCACCTGTCCCCGCCAACCACAGTCCGGCGCGAGCCCAGAAATAATCGCCGGTCAACACGTAGGCAACATCAGTGGCCAGCAGACCGAACAGTGCAGCGACCGGGAAGTGGATCAGTACCGGGTGCAATGGGTGACCAAACACGGCCATCCGACTGGCGATAGATCTGAGAACTTGGTTTTTCATCAATGTCAGGTATTCCTCAGCAAGCGATTCACCAGCAGCTTAGCAGCCTTCGGTCGCGGGTTCCTCTATTGTTGCCAGGTTGCGGGTCTTTGCGCTGTGCTGAGTGCGTGCAGTGGGCCGTTGTCGACGCTGGATCCGGCGGGTCCGTCGGCGCACGCCGCAGCCACATTATGGTGGGGAATATTCGGTTTTTTGCTGTTGGTGATGGTGGTTGTTATCGGGCTGTGTGTCTTTGCGATAGTTCGTCAGCCAAGTCGCCATGAGTTGGCACAGGCGCGGGACTGGCGCGAGAGCACTATGACCGGGCAGCAAAAAATCTGGGTAATTGGCGGAGGTGTTGTGCTGCCGTCCCTGTCTATTCTTGCCTTGCTGATCTTCAGTATACCGGCCAATAACCGCATGTCAGGTTTGCCCGATGAATCTGACCACGCTCTGAAGATAAATGTTGTGGCGCACCAATGGTGGTGGCAGATAGATTATCCACCTGAGTCTGATGAGAGCGCGCCGGTCAGTGTGCGGAATAGTCTGCATGTGCCGACGGGCGTTCCCGTTCACCTGTTTTTATCGAGTGCCGATGTTATCCACTCCTTTTGGGTGCCGCGTCTGGCCGGTAAACTGGATGTGATTCCGGGGCGCACCAACGAACTGCAGATTCAGGCAGACGAACCTGGAATCTATCGGGGCCTGTGCGCAGAGTTCTGCGGTCTGGCGCATGCTCAGATGCAATTTGAGGTACATGCACACAGCCGCGAGGATTTCGCGCTGTGGCTATCCCGCCAGCGGCAACAGGAGCCTTCAGCGCAACAACAGCCTTCAGCGCAACAACAGCCTTCAGCGCAACAGGAGCCCTCAGCGCAACAAGAGCCTTCAGCGCAACAGGAGCAGCCAGAAGATGACTGATTCCCTTACCCATGATACGCAAGCCCGGGAAAAATCTGGATCGCTGCATCAAAAACTGACATCCGCCTGGTCCAATCGCCCGGGCTGGGGTGTGTTGTCCTCAGTAAATCACGGCACGGTGGGCGTATGGTTCATGCTCACGGGTGCAGCATTTTTTCTGGTCGGTGGCGTGCTTGCCATGCTGATGCGCAGTCAGCTGGCGATACCGGACAATACCCTGCTGGATGCCGCATTATACAACCAGATTTTCACCATGCACGGCACGGTGATGATGTTCCTGTTTGCCATTCCGGTGCTTGAAGGCATGGCGATTTACATGATTCCGAAAATGGTTGGCGCACGGGATCTGGTGTTTCCCCGGCTCAGCGCATTTGGATACTACTGCTACCTGTTTGGCGGTCTGATCATCCTGATGAGTCTTTTTGGCGACATGGCGCCGGACACCGGCTGGTTCATGTACACCCCCCTGAGCAGCGCCCAGTACTCACCGGGCTCAGGTCCTGACTTCTGGCTACTGGGCATCACTTTCGTCGAGATTTCCGCCATATCAGCGGGTGTGGAGCTTACTGTCTCCATTCTGCGCAGTCGTGCCCCCGGTATGACACTCAAGAAAATGCCGATATTCTGCTGGTGCATTCTGGCAATGGCACTGATGATTATTTTCGGTTTCCCGCCTCTCATATTGGCCAGTGTCATGCTGGAACTGGAGCGCGCCGCCGGCATGCCCTTTTTTGATGTTGCCGGTGGCGGTGATCCTCTGCTGTGGCAGCATCTGTTCTGGCTGTTTGGTCACCCGGAGGTTTACATCATCTTCCTGCCGGCTGCAGGCGTGGTGTCGACACTGATTCCGGTATTTGCCGGGCGCCCGATGGTAGGCTACGGCTGGGTAGTGTTTTCCATCATGCTGATGGGTTTTGTCAGTTTCAGTCTCTGGGTACATCACATGTTTACGGTCGGCATCCCTCAGTTTGCGCTGGCATTCTTTTCTGCTGCCAGTATGTTGGTGGCAATACCCACCGGTATCCAGATTTTTTCCTGGCTGGCCACATTGTGGAGCGGTCGCGTCGTGTTCGCCCTACCCATGTTGTGGATATTCGGTTTTCTGGTGATATTTGTCTGTGGTGGCCTGACAGGCGTGATGCTGGCACTGGTTCCGTTCAATTGGCAGGTACATGATACGCATTTTGTTGTTGCTCACATGCATTACGTTTTGGTGGGAGGCATGTTTTTCCCGCTCATCGCAGGTTTGTACTACTGGTTGCCGCATTTCTCCGGTCGCATGCCTTCTGACAAACTGGGGCGCTGGGCGTTCTGGCTGACTTTTATCGGCTTCAATATGACATTTTTATTGATGCACTTGACCGGCCTGCTGGGGATGCCGCGGCGGGTCTACAGCTATGAATCCGGCATGGGATGGGATGGGTTGAATCTGCTGTCGTCCGTGGGAGGGTTTGTTATGGCCGCTGGTGTGGCGATGATCATTGTCGATGTTGCCATGCATTTTCGTTTTGGACGGCGGGCGTTGCCCAACCCCTGGCAGGCCGACACGCTGGAATGGGCTCTGCCAATGTCACCACGGCCTTATAACTTTGCCAGTATTCCTTCGATATCGACGCGACATCCATTGTGGCATAACAGTGATCTTCCGGCGAGTATTGCTGCCGGTGATCATATGCTGGCCACCACCAGCCACGGGCGACGGGAAACCCTGTTAACGGAAGCCGGGACAGCCCGTGTGCAGGCGATCATCCATTTGCCTTCCAACTCCTGGCTGCCATTACTGACTGCCCTGGTCATGGCGACAGTCTGTATCACCCTGCTGGCAAAAGCGTATCTGTGGGCAC
Organism: Pseudohongiella sp.; assembly: GCF_040877505.1. Classification (NCBI taxonomy): domain Bacteria; kingdom Pseudomonadati; phylum Pseudomonadota; class Gammaproteobacteria; order Pseudomonadales; family Pseudohongiellaceae; genus Pseudohongiella; species Pseudohongiella sp. The sequence goes on along the minus strand of NZ_JBBDNQ010000034.1, from coordinate 138,527 downwards.
TTGGCGCTGCCGTGCTTGCTGCGGTATTTCTGTTGCGCTGGAGCTGGGTTAACGGCGCTCATCCGGGTTCGGCACCGATAAGGTCGGATGATCCGGTGGATCCACCACTGCATTCCCGGACCACTGATGGCCCGGGTCTGTGGGGAATGGTGGTGACCCTGATGGCGAATGCGACACTTTATCTGTCTCTGCTTTTTGGCTGGTTTTATTTCTGGACAGTGTCTCCGCAGCGAATCGTACCGGACGAGGTGCCGATCAGTTTCACGGTACTGTTTGGCAGCGGGTTGTTGTTGTTGCTGTCTGCCGCTGTCTACCAGAACGTTGTCACGCGCGCGCGAGCCGGTCTGGCAAAAGGACTTCAGGCACGGCTGTTGATGGTGCTGACAGCAGGATTTTTCCACAGTGTCAGCCTGGTCTGGGTAATGCTGACATCGCCGTTACAGGCATCTGACTTGACGCATGATGCACTGATTCTGTTTCTGTTGATGTACCTGGTTTTCCATAGCGTATTGAGCTGGGTATTAACGCTATTGCAGCTGTTTCGTGTGAAAGCGGGTTATGTCGGTGCAAAAATGCCTTATGAGTTGATTGTGGTAAGACCCATGTGGATCTATACCACGGTGGTGTTCTGGACAGGCATGCTGGCTTTTTTTGGTATGCCGCTGGTCTGGCCAGTCAGCTCATGAGGTGCGGCTCACATCAGGGCCCCAGTCAGAAGGCGATACTGCTGGGCGTAACTTTGTATTCGATGGCTTTACCTGCGTTTGCGCACAATCCACTGACAGGCTCGGGGCAGGAGAGGGTGGCAGGTGTCCTCAGTGCTCTGCTGCTGCTGGGCTTCTGGCTCATGTATTGTCGTGGTTCACTTCGGGTGAGGCCGGCGTTGACTAAAGCGCTGACATTTCATCTGACGTTTTTACTGTGTGTGCTGACGATTCTGGGTCCGTTGGATGACCTGGCACAAACCAGCACTGCCGCGCATATGGCGCAGCACATGCTGATGATTGTCGTGATTGCTCCGCTGTGGGTGCTGAGCCAGCCGTTGCCGCAGGTGTCGGCCGGTGGTGCCCGCAGTGTTTCTTTACTGTGGCAAGCGGCGTTGCGCCTGGCCAGGTATCCGATGTTCGCGGCGTATCTACATGGCGCAGTCATCTGGATCTGGCATATGCCTTTTTTCTATATGCTGGCGGTGGATAATCCGTGGTGGCATGGCCTGGAACATGCGTTTTTTCTGCTAACGGCGGGAATCTTCTGGTGGGCAGTGATGCGTAGCAGCGCGGATAACTTCCCGGCCGCAGTGATGGCGCTATTGTTCACCCTGATGCACACCGGCTTTCTGGGTGCATTGCTGAGTTTTTCGCAAGCGCCGGTCTACGGAGAATCCCGTGGTGTTGCGGATCAGCAACTCGCCGGACTGATCATGTGGGTGGCAGGCAGTGGGCCGTATTTATTGGGCCTGGGCTGGATGTTGCGCCGTTGGTATCTCCGCCAACCTGCCTGAGTGTGCCATCTCCATGTTAGCCAGCGTCAGTACATCTGCATCAGTCGGGGCCGAGTTTAACCAGGACACTGGCGTGTTGTGTCAGGAGTTCTTGAGGTATTCATCGACCTCTTTCTGCGCCTGTTCCTTGTCCTTGCCGTAACGTTCCTGGACCATACCTACCAGTTGTTCGCGATTCCCGTCAATGCGGTCAAGATCGTTGTCGGTAAATTTGCCCCACTTGGCTTTGACGGATCCTTTCATCTGTTTCCACTTGCCTTCAAAAATATCGTTATTCATGCTGTTCTCCTTGAGAAAGTATTCCTGACTGACATGTCGGGGGAGCAGTAACATAGTACTCGCCCCCCCACCGTGATCAATCAAACGTTACAACAGTCAGGCATTATTAAATGTTGCTGACATTGTTGGCATCTGACATGTCATCCATTGCGTCAACAATCTGCTCATACTGCTCTTTGCCGACGGGTTCTGCGTTGGCCACGTCATCGTCAGCAAAGTCCACTACAGGCAAAGCACGTTTGACGTCAGCTACAGTTACTTCGGTGGTGCCTTCAGTCTCCATCAGATCCAGTTCGGGCAGCGCTGTCGTCAGCTCCATCCGGTTCAGGTTGCCGTTACCGTCAGTGTCGGCTTCAGCAAATGAGGGGTGGTCGCCAGCCATGGCGAAACCTGAAATGCCAATCAGGAAAGTTGATGCAATAAAAAGTGATTTTTTCATCTGTGTATCCTCGTGGTTTTCAGTGATTAATTTTTGCGTCCTGCTCAGGATACAATGCAGTCCGCGTGCCATGTTTAAAATTAATATACTTATCAATTGCTTGGGGTGATTTGAAGTTTGCTGCGGTGAGAGAGTCTGTCGGGAGAGAGGGACACTTGGCCAGATGAATGGCCAAGTGCCTGATTTATTGGTGGTTGGGTGTATAGCAGGCCCAACATGCTCGGAATGGACCGTTACTCTGATGAGGTATGTTGCTGCTTCTTGTCAGCAGCAATGGTTCAAATGACAGTCTCTGCGACTGGTTCCGGCTCTTGTGAGTTTTTGCTGCTGAAAATACGGGTCAAGTCTTCCAGTATAAGGTACATGGAAGGAATCAGGAAAAGGGTGAGGAAGGTTCCGAAGGCGATGCCAAACCCGAGCGACAAAGTCATCGGTATCACCATTTGTGCCTGCATGCTGGTTTCAAACATGATCGGAAACAATCCCAGAAATGTTGTCAGCGATGTCAGCAGGATCGCGCGGAAGCGGCTGGTGCCTGCCTCTACGACAGCATCAAGCATGTGCATCCCTTCACGTCGGGCGCGATTGACAAAGTCGACCAGAATCAGACTGTCGTTGACGATGACACCGGCCAGTGCGACCAGGCCGAACAACGACATCATGCTCAGGGTCGTGTCGAACACAATGTGCCCGATCAACGCGCCAATCATGCCAAACGGAATAACAGCCATGACAATAAAAGGCTGCACATAGGACTTCAGCGGTATGGCGAGCAGAGCATAGATCAGAAAAAGGGCTGCCATGAAGCATATCGCTATGCGCTCAATCAGCTCAGCCTGTTCCTGGCTGGCGCCGCCAAGCCCAAAGGTCACGTCGGGGTAGGTCGTGGTGAGCTCCGGCACGTAATTCTGGATGATGTCACGGATAACTGCCGCTGACTGCGCGACTTCCGGATCAACGTCGGCCGTTACTGACACCGTGCGTTGCCGGTCGATGCGATTGATTGTCGAGAAGCCTTCGCCGATGTTGGCATCAGCGACTTCACTAAAGGGCACTTCGTCACCGTCGTCGGTTCTGATACGCATGTCTTGCAGGCTGGCAATGGACTTACGGTCAGCTTCCGGGTATCGCACCATCACTTTGAGTTCGTCTCTGCCGCGCAGCAGGCGCTGTGCTTCTTCACCGTAGAATGCCTGTCGGACCTGAGTGCCCAGCGTGGTTGCGGTCAATCCCAATTGCTCAGCGTTTGGTTTTATGTTCAGGCGGATCTCTTCACCGCCACGGCTGTATGAATTGGTGACGTCAAAAACACCGTTGTAGCTGCCCAGTTCCCGTTCAAGATCATTGGCTGCCATTTCCAGTTGCGCATAATTTGAACCCATCAATTGCAGGTTGATCGCAGAGCCGCCGCCGGCGCTGGTGCTGGAGAAGAAGCGCAAGTCGCGCACACCGGGGATGATTGCGACGCGTTCGCGCCAGCGTTGTTCAATCTCCAGGGGACTCACGGTGCGCTCTTCTGCTTTGGTCAGTTCAACCAGTATCTCACCGCCGCTGTCGCCGTTGGTGAAGACCATGACGTGGTCAACCGGATTCTCGTCGGGATATTCTTCGTTCAGTGTCAGAATCGCCTGTTCCATGCGAGTCAATGCGTCATTTCGTGCCTGGAACGACGAGCCGTCGTTCATGGTGACGCTGGCCTGAATGAAATCACTGGGGATATTGGGAAAGAACTCGAAACGAACCAGACCGCCAATGACCAGGCCGGCACTCAGAATCAGTGCGGTGACAAAGGCAGCAACGGTGGCATACCGGTTGTTTACTGCTGTGATCAACGCGGGTTTGTAAATATTGTTGATAAAGTGGGACAGCCCGCGTGCGACCCACTGCTGATAGCGCTCCAGCGGGCTGGCCTTTTTGCGTTTTATTTTTTTCAGGCGGGTGTGGGCAAGATGCGCAGGAAGAATCAGTTTCGATTCAATCAGTGAGAAAATCAGGCACAGGATGACCACCATGCCGATGGCTTCAAAAAAGGGTGCCACCTGGCCGCCGACCAGCAGCATCGGCGCAAATGCGGCGATGGTTGTGAGCACGCCGAAGGTTGCCGGCACCGCTACAAGTTTTACACCGGTGATGACATTATCCAGGCTATGGCCGTTGCGCGTGACTTCCGAATGTACGCTTTCTGCCGTGATGATGGCGTCATCTACCACGATACCCAATACCAGGATAAGGCCAAACAGGCTAAGCATGTTGATATCGACCGGGAACGGCCCCATCGGCATCAGAAATATCGCGCCAAAAAAACTGATGGGAATTCCTACCATCACCCATAGCGCGATCTTCAGCCGCAGGAACGTGGTCAGCACAAGAAACACCAGCATGGCGCCCATGAGCAGGTTGCCCAGCATCATGTTGAGCTGGGCTTCCAGATAAAATGCGTTGCTGCCCCAGCTGTCTATGTTGACGCCGGGTGGAAAACTATCCTGATTTTGGGCGATGTAGTCGGAAACGGCTCGATCAATGTCGAGAACGTTTTGTTCCGGCGTTGCCATTACCTGAATATTGAGGGAGCGGTTACCGTCAAAGCGGGAGAAGTTTTCGGTTTCAACAAATCCATCAACGACGGTCGCAATATCCTTGACCAACAGGCGACTGCCGTCGGGGTTGGTGCGAAGCACGATATTGCCGAATTCTGTCCCCGTGTATGATTGCTCCTGAGTGCGCAGCTGAATGCGGCCGGTATCCGTGCGAATCGCGCCGCCGGGCACGTCAACCGATGCGTTGCGAATGGCGGCAGCTACCTGGCCCATGGTGAGGCTATATTTGCGCAAGGTGTTTTCGGACACTTCAATGGCGATTTCGTAGTCGCGGTCGCCCTGAATTTCAGCCTGGCTGACCTCGGGCAACAAAAGAATATCGTCCCTGATATCCTGCGCCAGGGTTTTCATGGCACGGTCATCAAGGTTTCCGAAGATGGATACCTGCAGCACCGGCTGAGTAATTTCGATTTCCCGCACAACCGGTCTTTCGGCGTCGTCAGGGAAGGTGGAGATTCGATCTATGCGGCTTTTGACCTCGTTCAGCAATTCGATGACATCGTAGTTGCCGGACACTTCCATCATCATGCTGCCCGAGCCTTCCCGCGCAGTCGAATTGATGCGATTGATGCCGCTGAGGCCCTGTATGGCCTCTTCCATAGGCACAACGATGGCGAGCTCTACTTCCTCCGGTGCCGCGCCAGGGTAGGCCATACTGGCAGTGATCATGCGTGTTTCAAATTCAGGAAACACCTGCACCTTGATAAAGAATACCGAAGCGAATCCGGCGCCGATGATGAACAGCATAAGCAGGTTTGACGCAACCGAATTGGTGCTGAACCAGGCAATAATACCTTTGTGTTCTGTCGTGGGTATCGGTTTCATGATTGACCTGCATCCGGGTTGACGCGCATGCCTTCAATCGGAATGGGCACCGGTGAAATGATCACCTGGTCATTGTTGTTCAATCCCTCATTGACATAAACCCGGTCCGCGTCACTGCGAATAACATTGACCTGGCGCTGCCGCAGGCGCTGCTCGGCGTCCATTACCAGCACCTGATTGCCATTGCGCAGCGCTTCAAGGGGGATGTCAAACACGCCCGGGACCCGGTTGCCTTCGATATCGGCATTAACAAAGGAGCCTGCCGGTAGCGGCGGTGCCTCCGTCATGTCTTGCATGCCATAGGGATCGTTTACGCGCGCAACGGCATAATGCATTCTGCTGGTGCTGTCGACGACACCTTCCGTGCGCACGATCTCTGCCTGCCAGTGATGTTTTTTGCCCGCCACGTTTGTATGCAGTGTGACCCTGGTAGCATTCGCAGGTGCCAGTTGTCCCGGCGCAGGCAATGTCAGCCATCTCATGTCAGCATCGTTGAGGGGAAGTCTGATTTCGGCATAGTCAGTCGCAAAAATCTCGGCAATTTGTGCGCCCGTACCCAGATACTGGCCTATGTCAGCCGATTTCTCACGCACCAGCGCATCGTAGGGGGCACGCACGGTGGTTCGGTCCAGCTGTCGCTGGGCGCGCCGCAGCTCGGATTCCGAGTACAGCACGCGGGCTTCGGCTTCACGCAGGAAGGGCGTACGCAGAGCCAGAATGGGGGCATTCTCGCGCGGACGACCTGACAGGTCCCATTCCCTGGCGGCCTGGTCCGCCTGCGCCTGTTCCTGGGCCAGCTGGGCCTGCGCAGTCAGCAGATTTGCCCGGGCCTGGTCTACCGCCACTTCGTAGTCGGCGGGGTCTATGGTGAGCATCACGTCACCTGCACTGAAAAAACCTCCGGAAACCAGTTTGTCGGATACAGACATAACCCGGCCGGAGACTTCCGCGACAATCGACGTCTGGGTCCTGGGCTGCACGGTGCCCTGCGAACTGACATTGATGTTCATGTCTGCGCTGGTGACTGTCAGCGTTTGCACCGGCACCACTCGTTCGGCGGTAGGTGTGCTTGGCGGCTCCGGTCTTAACATGATCATGGCAGTCGTTATGGCGCTGCCAATGGCTACGATGAGCAGTGGCAGCAACCAGCGTTGACTGTGATGCCAAAATTTGGATTTCATGTGGTTTCCTTGACGATTCTGGTCCATTTCAATTTCATTCAGTTCCGGTTGTCCGGCGCACTGGATAACCGCGCCAATAATTGTTCATTGCTAAGCGCTGCCTCGCGGTAGAAATGACGCATCTCCTGCAATCGCTTTTTGGTATCTGTCAGGTGCTCTGGTATGTTTCTGTCTGCGGTTTCCACGATGGACTGCATATGACGCATTCGCTGCAGATAGCCATCAATCATGCGCAGAAACGGCGCATCGCTGAGTTGATAGTAGTCCTGGCGATCGCCAGGCACGGTGACTTTTTCTATAAAGCCGATACTGACCAGCATGCGGGCATTGGTGCTGACACTGCCGCGACTGACTTTCAGCTCTTCGGCCAGTTGCGCAAAACTGACCGGACCGCCATGAATGATAAAATAGCCTGCGATGCGGCCCGCGATTCTGGGCAGGCCATCGACCTGTGCATTCAGGCCCATCTGCTCAACAAAGTAGTTCACACCATCGGTTTCGTGATTTTGCCGGGACGGTGTCGGGGTTTTATGCTCGTCTGGTCGGGTCATGTTTGTCTGCATTGAGGCTTGTCGGTTGTTTAGTTCTGACTGAATATAATGAATATTACGCGATTGGAGCGTGCGATGTCTTGGGTCGCGCGCCGGGATGCGACCAATAGCGGTGTAATCCGGTCAGGTGGTTGGTTGTCGCCCCGTCTTTTTTGCTTGTGCCGCGCCCGATTGTGGGCACACAGCGCTGATTTGAATCCTGCGGCGCGTTACAATGGCGCCACGCAACAAGAGCAATGAACAATCTGGTCGGGTTCTGACCGGTGAACACGGAGTTGGATATGACAGCAAAACAAGTGACAGAAGAATTTTCGGTGGCAGAGCAAATTACCGCCGATGATGTGGATGTGCTGGCGGCCGCCGGCTATAAGACCATTATCTGCAACCGGCCTGATGGCGAGGCCGTCGGGCAGCCTCCGGTTTATGAAATTATGGGGGCGGCTCAGGATCATGGTCTGACTTTTCGTCATATTCCTGTGGTCTCCGGACAACTGAGCCTGCAGGATATTGCCGCTTTTACCGAGGCGCTGGATGAATGTCCGACCCCGGTGCTGGCATTCTGTCGTTCGGGTACGCGCTCCATACAGCTGTGGGGGCTTGTCAAAGGGCTCAAGGGCATGCCGCCCGAAGAAATAGTCGAACGAGGCGCTGCGCTGGGCTACGATTTGCGCGGCGTGGCTGGTTGGCTGGCACAGCAAAAGCAGGAGTAAGAACAGGGGGCACGCACACCGGGAACAGGGTCAACGGTGAGTGCAAACAGTCGTCATAACAGAGCGCTCTGCTTATGCCAGTACGCTATTTACCCGTTTTGAGTTGGGCCCGAACCTATACATCTCACCAGTTTTCCGATGATCTGCTGGCATCGGTGATTGTTATGGTGATGCTGGTGCCGCAGTCGCTGGCTTACGCCATGCTGGCGGGGTTACCACCGGAAATGGGACTGTACGCCAGTATTCTGCCCTTGGCTGCGTATACTGTTTTTGGCAGCAGCCGGGCCCTGTCGGTAGGGCCGGTGGCGGTGATTTCATTGATGACGGCGGCGGCCATTTCCGGTCTGGGCCTGACTGCGCCCGCGCAAATCGTCAGCGCAGCGATGACCCTGGCCCTGATGTCAGGGCTGTTCCTGGTACTGATGGGGGTGTTGCGGCTGGGATTTTTGGCCAATTTCCTGTCACATCCGGTCATCGCCGGATTCATTACCGCCTCCGGCGTGCTGATCGCAGTTGGGCAGCTTCCTGCCATTGCTGGCCTGAGTGCGTCAGGTCACAACCTGCCGGAGTTGCTGCAGTCACTCAGTGCGGCAATCGTTTCGGCCTGGCCCGAATTCAATCTTCCAACACTGATCACCGGGGTTGCCACGCTGGTCTACCTGGTCTGGGCGCGGACCAGCCTGGCAGCTCTGTTGCTCAGGGCTGGCATGACAGACCGGGGGGCGATCATCGTAGCCCGGCTCAGCCCCATCGTGGCAGTTGTTGCCAGTGGCCTGGCGGCCTGGCATTTCGACCTGGGTGAGCGTGGTCTCGCGCTGGTAGGTGACGTGCCGGCCGGTTTGCCGGTGCCAGGGCTGCCGGATTTATCATCAATCCCCTGGATGAACCTGGCCGGGCCGGCCCTGTTGATTGCGACACTGGGTTTTGTGGAATCGGTGTCCGTGGCCCAGGGGCTGGCGGCGAAGAAACGACAGCGTATTGATCCGGATCAGGAATTGATCGGCCTGGGTGCATCGAACCTGGCTGCGGGCTTTTCCGGTGGTTTCCCGGTAGCGGGCGGTTTTGCGCGTTCCGTGGTCAATTTCGATGCGGGTGCGGCAACACCTGCGGCGGGGTTGTTTGCGGCCATGCTGATTGCCGCGGCGACGTTTGTGCTTATGCCCTTGTTGGCATGGCTGCCCAAAGCAACACTGGCAGCGACAATTATCGTTGCAGTATGGTCGCTGCTTGACTTCGATATTGTCGGCAAAGCCTGGCGCTATTCACGGGCTGATTTTCTTGCTGTCACTGCAACGCTTGCAGTGACCCTGATGATTGGTGTTGAGGCCGGTGTTGCTGCCGGTATTCTGGTCTCGATTCTGGTGCATCTGTATAAAAGCTCGAGGCCACATGTCGCTATTGTCGGAGAGATTCCCGGCACCGAACATTTTCGCAACGTGGCGCGCCATCAGGTGATTACCCATGAGCATATCCTGTCCTTGCGGGTTGACGAGAGTCTCTACTTCGCCAATACGCGCTACCTGGAAGACCTGGTATACAAGGAGGTGTCTGAGCGGGGTGCGTTACAACATGTAATACTGATGTGCAGCGCGGTTAATGAAATTGACCTGAGTGCGCTGGAGTCACTGGAGGCCATCAACAGACGGCTGGACGAACTGGGCATCAAACTGCACTTGTCTGAGGTCAAGGGGCCGGTCATGGACGCCTTGCAGCGTTCCCGCTTGCTACAGGACCTGAGCGGCCAGGTGTATCTGAGTCAACATCTGGCCGTGCAGGATCTGATCTAGCGGGTCACTCAGCGTTCGACTGCGATTGCGACGCCCTGGCCGCCACCGATGCACAGGGTTGCCAGGCCTTTGTGTACGTCGCGTCGTATCATTTCGTGAATCAGGGTCACCAGCACCCGGCAGCCTGATGCGCCGATCGGGTGGCCCAGCGCAATGGCGCCGCCATTGACATTGACTTTGGCCATGTCCCACTGTAACTCCTGACCGACGGCCAGCGACTGCGCTGCGAATGCCTCATTGGCTTCAATCAGGTCCAGTTCATCCAGCGTCCAGCCGGCTTTTGCCAGGCAGCGCCGGGTTGCCGAGACGGGGCCGATGCCCATTATTTTCGGATCCACACCGGCATTGGCCCAGGCTTTTATTTTCACCAGTGGTTTCAGGCCTGCGCGTTCAGCAGCGGCCTTGCTGCAAACAACAACGGCTGCCGCTCCATCATTGAGGCCCGAGGCATTGCCGGCGGTGACGGTACCGTCCTTTTTAAAAACGGCGGGCAAACGCGCCAGTGATTCCGCCGACGTGCCAGCGCGTGGTCCCTGATCCTTGTCGACAACAACAGGATCCCCTTTGCGCTGCGGAATTTCGATGCCAATGATCTCGTTCTTGAACAGGCCATTATTAATGGCGTCATTGGCTTTCTGTTGAGACAGGGCTGCAAACGCATCCTGATCTGCGCGGCTGATCGTGTATTTTTCCGCCAGGTTCTCCGCGGTAATGCCCATGTGGTAATTGTTGAACGCATCCCACAAGCCGTCGTGCAACATGGTGTCGATAGCCTGCCAGTGACCCATTTTCTGTCCCGAGCGGGAATTGGGCAAAACATGCGCGGACTGGCTCATGTTCTCCATGCCGCCGGCCACAATCATCTCAGCGTCGCCACTGAGAATGGCCTGTGCGGCCAGATGTACGGCTTTGAGGCCGGAACCACAAACCTTGTTAATGGTCATTGCCGGGGTTTCAAAACCCAGGCCGGCATTGATACTCGCCTGTCTCGCTGTGTTCTGTCCACAACCGGCGGTCAGTACATGGCCCAGAATGACCTCGTTGATCTGTGCCGGGTCGATCCTGTTGCTGGCGAGCAGGTGCCGGATGACCTGGCTGCCCAGGTCAGCCGCGGTGATGGCTGCGAGATCGCCCTGAAATGTACCAATTGGGCTGCGACCGGCAGCCACGATGTATAAGTCTTGCATGATTGTTGCCTGTTTATTTTGTTGTATGAAGAAAATTGTATTCAGTCAGATTGAATGAGCCGGGCATTGGCATATTTCCAGACCTTTGGGCATCAGCGGGTCAACGATTGTGCCGGTTCGCTATCAGCTGCTCAACCACTGACGGATCAGCCAGGGTAGTAGTGTCTCCCAGGTTGTCGGTCTCGTTGGCAGCAATTTTGCGCAGAATTCGCCGCATGATTTTGCCGGAACGGGTTTTGGGCAAGCCGGGTGCGAACTGGATGATATCGGGGCGCGCAAACGCGCCGATTTCGTCTGCAACAAACGCAATCAGCTCCTTGCGCAGGGCGTCTGACTCATCAATCCCAAGCATCAGGGTAACATACGCGTATATCGCCTGACCTTTGATGTCGTGGGGGAAACCAACAACGGCGGCCTCGGCGACGTTGGGATGTAAAACCAGCGCACTTTCGATTTCGGCGGTGCCCAGGCGGTGGCCGGAGACGTTGATGACATCGTCTACCCGGCCAATAATCCAGTAGTAGCCGTCTTCATCCCGTCGGGCGCTGTCGCCGGTAAAATAGTAGCCAGGGTAGGCTTTGAAGTAGGTGTCGATGCAGCGTTGATGATCACCAAAAACGGTACGAATCTGACTGGGCCAGCTTTGTGTGATGACCAGGTTGCCTTTGCCCGCGCCGGTGATGATGTTGCCATCGGCATCCAGAAGTTCGGGTTTGACACCAAAAAATGGCAGCGTGGCGGAACCGGGCTTCAAAGCGGTTACGCCGGCGAGGGGACTTATCATGCTGGCGCCGGTTTCGGTCTGCCACCAGGTATCCACGATCGGACATCGCTTTTCGCCGACAATATCGTAATACCACTCCCAGGCTTCAGGGTTGATCGGTTCGCCCACCGAGCCCAGCAGGCGCAGAGACTGCCGGGATGATTTCAGTACCGGTTCATTGCCCATGCTCATCAGTGCCCGCAGCGCTGTGGGTGCAGTGTAAAAAATATTCACCTGATGTTTGTCGATGACTTGCCAGAAACGCGAGGCGTCAGGGTAGGTGGGCACGCCTTCAAAAACAAGTGACGTGGCACCATTGCAGAGTGGGCCGTAGACGATATAACTGTGACCGGTAACCCAGCCCACATCGGCCGAGCACCAGAATATTTCGCCTTCGTGATAGTCAAAGATGTATTTGTGACTGATGGCAGCACTCAACAGATAACCAGCGGTGGTGTGCAGCACGCCTTTGGGTTTGCCGGTGGAGCCGGATGTGTAGAGGATGAACAGCGGGTCTTCCGCATCCATGACTTCTGCCGGGCACTGATCGTCGACCTGATCGATGGCGTCGTGGTACCAGATATCCCTGCCTTCCTGCCAGGACACCTGGGCATCGGTCCGTCTGACGACAACAACGCTGTGAACGTCAGGGCAGTGAGCAAGCGCCTTGTCGACGTTGTCCTTAAGGGGTATGACTTTGCCGCCCCGTACACCCTGGTTGGCGGTGATCACCGACCGGCAATCAGAGTCCTGAATGCGGTCTTTGATGGCGTCAGGTGAAAAACCACCGAACACGACTGAGTGAATCGCCCCGATGCGGGCGCAGGCCAGCATGGCGTAAACCGCCTCCGGGATCATGGGCATGTAGATACAGACGCGGTCGCCTTTTTTGATACCACGTTGCTTCAGCACATTGGCCAGTCGGCATACCGCTTGATGCAGATCGCGATAGGTAATATGCAGGCTGTCTGCGGGATCGTCACCCTCCCATATCAATGCGGTCTGGTCAGCGCGCTGGGGCAGGTGACGGTCGACGCAGTTCCAGCAGGCGTTGAGTTTGGCGTCTTTGAACCACTGCACATCCGCCTTTTTGAACTCGCCGGTGAAAACTTTGCTCCAGGGCTGGAAGAAACCCAGAAAGTGTTCGGCCTGTTCGCCCCAGAACGTTTCCGGGTCATTGATGGACTGCTCATACATGCGCTGGTAACCGGCCATGTCGATCAGGCTGTGAGCGGCTTTGTCAGGATCAACCGGGTAGACGTTATTGTGCGACATGATGCTCTCCTTGGGTTGGGCCCTTTTTATTCTGTCAGGGGCACTTCGATGTTATCGATCAGTCGGGTGGCGCCCACAAAGGCGGCGGTCAGTATGACAAGACGTTTATCTTCGGCAGTTGCGGGCGCCAGAGTATCGGCCTGGCAAATATTGAAGTAGTCCGGTCTTATACCGTGCGCCAGAAACGTCTGGGTGGCATCGCGCTCGAGCGCGCGGAAATCCCGCTCGCCTTGTGTTATGCGCCCGGCGGTTTGTGTCAGGGTGCCATACAGGCACAGTGCTGTCTGCTTCTCTGCGTCGCTGAGGTAACCGTTGCGTGAACTGAGGGCGAGCCCATGACGGTCGCGCTCGGTGGCAACGCCAACTATATCGATGTCAAAGCACAGGTCAGCGGTCATTTTGCGAATAACCTGAAACTGCTGGTAGTCCTTCAAACCGAATATCGCGGTATCCGGTTGCACAATATTAAACAGTTTGCTGACCACGGTGGCGACACCATCAAAGTGGCCGGGGCGACTGGCGCCACAGTGACGCTCTGAAATGCCGGGCACACTGACGACGGTATGTTGTTCCAGGCCGCCGGGGTAGATATCGTCGACAGGGGGCACGAACAGGCAATCGCAACCGGCGGCGGCCAGCTTCTCTATATCGGCATCCGGCGTACGTGGGTACTTGTCCAGATCTTCGTTACGGCCAAACTGCATCGGGTTGACAAAAATGGTGCTGACCACAAAGTCAGCCCGGGCCACGGCAGTTTCCACCAATCGGATATGACCCTGGTGCAGATTGCCCATGGTGGGTACCACGGCTATGCGCTTGCCTCTGCGACGGGTATCGTCAAGCAGCGTTCTGAGTTCTTTGGCATGATGAATGATCTGCATGGCAGTGCCCCGGGCTTTCAACACCCTGTCAGTCAAAACTGTGTTCTGCTGCCGGGAAAACGCCGTGTTTGACAGCATCGGCATACGCTTTGATGGCGCCGGCAATGCCATTGTCGGATTCGGACAGAAAGTTTTTCACAAACTTCGGCCGGATCGGGGAAATGCCCAGCAGATCGTGCAGTACCAGCACCTGTCCGGTTGTGTGTGGTCCGGCGCCTATGCCGATAACCGGAATTTCCAGGGTTTCGGTGATGCGTTTTGCCAACGCGGTTGGTACGCATTCCAGCAACAGAATACTGGCGCCGGCGTCCTGCAACTGCAGGGCTTCCTTGACCATGTTTTCTGCCTGCACAGGGTCACGGCCCTGGACCAGGTAACCGCCAATACGGTTGATTGATTGCGGCGTCAGTCCCATATGGACACAGACCGGAATGCCGCGTTCCGCCAGCAGTTGCGTCGAGCTGGCCAGCCAGGCGCCGCCTTCAAGTTTCACCATCTCGGCACCGGCTCGCATCAGCGCGGCGGCATTTTCCAGGGTTTCGGTTTCCGAGGAATAGCTCATGAACGGCATATCCGCCATCAGGAAGGCGGTGCTGTTGCCACGTTTGACACATTGCACGTGGTAAACCATGTCGGCCATGGTTACCGGCAATGTGTTGTCGTGGCCCTGCAACACCATGCCCAGTGAATCGCCTACCAGAATGACCTCAACCCCGGCATCATTGAGCAGGTTGGCAAAACAGGCGTCATAGGCCGTCAGGCAGGCAAATTTGAGCCCGTCGGCGCGAATCTTGTTCAGCGTGCTCAGGGTGATATGTTTTTGTGCGGATTGTGAACTCATGCGAAGCCGCCTCCTGAGTGTCAGCTTAGCGTGACAGTTGTTGTCACAGCAAGGTCGGTTTGGGGTTGAAGTAATGTGTTCCCTGGGGCGCTGCCATGATCTGGCTGACCAGTTGCTGGTAGTCTTCGTCCTGCCCCACCAGGTCCAGATCGGTGCTGTTGACGATCAGCAGGGGAGAGCGGTCGTAGTAGTGGAAAAACGAGGTGTAGGCATCGTTCAGGCGACCAAGATAGTCAGCTTCTATGCTCTGCTCTGCGGCGATGCCGCGTTTCTGTATGCGTTGCAGAAGGACCTGCGTAGGCGCCTGCAGATAAATCACCAGCTCCGGCACGGGGGCATCAATGGTCAGGTGCTGATATACATTCTGGTAGAGCAGGAATTCGTCCGGATCCAGGTTCTGTCGGGCAAACAGCATATCTTTGTCGATCAGAAAATCGGCAACCCTGACGGGCTCAAACAGATCGTCCTGTTTCAGCTCCTGTAATTGCTGGGATCGTTGAAACAGGAAAAAAAGCTGGGTCGCCAGGGCGTGTTGTTTCGGGTTGCGATAGAAACGCTCAAGGAAAGGATTGTCTTCGGGTTTTTCCAGCACAATGTCGTAGTTGAATGTTTCTGCCAGGCGTTTGGCGAGACTGGTCTTGCCAACGCCGATGGGGCCTTCGACGGCGATATAGTGTGGTATGCGGGCCATCAGTCAGCTGACTCCGGTTTGCGTGGTTTGCGTCGCCGCTTCCGAGGTGCCTTGCCGGGTACCAACGCGTCGATCATGGTGTTCTGTGTATCAGCATCGACCTGCTGAAAGCGCGTCCACCAATCGCCCAGTCCATTGAGTTGCTCACCGGCTTCTTCGCGCAGCAACAGAAAGTCGTACGCTGCCCGAAATCGTGGGTGCGTGAATGCAATCTCGACACTGCGCCGGTTGCGCGGGCTCAGGCGCAGTTGCAGCTCCCAGATTTCACGCATCATTGCCGTAAAGCGTTTGGGAATTGCAGTGTATTTTAGTTGCTCAACAATGACATCGCCAGCACATTCCTGCAAGGTGCCCAGTGTTGGAATTTTGTTGCCAATTTCTTCGCGTATGGCGGCCTGCAGCGGGGGCCACAACAGGGCCGCGTACAGAAAAGCCGGGGTGACCGATTTGCCCTGGGCGAGGCGATTGTCAGTGTTGCGCAAAGCCAGCGTCAACAGCTTGCTCTCGGGGTCGCTGTCATCCTGAAGGCAGGCCATGGTGGGGCGGAACAAATAGTCTGCGACCTTGTACTGTCGCAGCAAGGCGAAAGTCCTCTCTGCCTGGCCGTTAGTAAACAGTTTGACGGTTTCGTCGAACAGACGGGCAGAGGAAATGGATTCCAGCAGGCCAACCAGGTTTGTTATCGGTTTTTCGGTATTTTTTTCAATGCCAAAATCGAGTTTGGCGGCGAGCCTGATCGCACGCAGTATACGAACCGGGTCTTCACGATAGCGTGTTTCCGGGTCGCCGATCATGCGTATCAGGCGCTGGTCGATGTCAGGCAGACCGTTGACAAAGTCCAGAATCATGAAGTGATTGGTTGTGTAGTACAGAGCGTTGACAGTGAAGTCACGGCGTACGGCATCTTCTGCGATATTGCCATAAACGTTGTCACGCAAAATCATGCCGCTGCTGGAGTGGGCAGAATCAAGATGTTTGATGTGTTTGCGCGACTCGCCTTCGTCAACTTCAGTCTCGATTTCATGGTGCGCACGAAAGGTCGTTACTTCGATAATTTCCCGGCCATAACGTACGTGGACAATTTTAAAGCGACGGCCAATGACACGGGAGTTGCGGAACAGGTCCCTGACTTCCTCCGGCGTGGCATTGGTGGAAATATCAAAGTCCTTGGGGTGGCCTCCCAGCAGCAGGTCGCGGACGCCGCCACCGACCAGAAACGACTGGAATCCGGCGTCATTAAGGCGGTAAAGGACCTTCAGGGCGCTGGGGGAAATGTCTTTGCGTGAGATATTGTGTTGTTCGCGGGGGACAACAGTGACTTTGCTGACGTCGATATCCAGCTTGAGCTGTCGCAAATCCTCCCGGGGGTCGGACGCGTGGTTGCGTCTGGCGGGTTTTTGTCGTGTCTTTCTGTGGCTCGGCTTGTCTTCCTGTTGATTGCCCCGCCGCTGGCTGTCGCGCGTATTGGCGGATCTGGCGGGGGCTGCTGGCCTGGCAGGTTCGGCATCAACCTTGTCGGTTTTGCCAAAAAGCAGTCGGGTAAGCTTTTTAAACATCAGATACGTTGCATCCGTTCACATAGCAGTCGGCGCCAGTGTCGTGTCGACAAAAGCAGAAAGCGTAATAATACACTGAAGTGATAGAGCTTTGCAGAGATTTGCAGGGATTTACAGAGAGAAATGCTCTGGGGGGTGACTCGACCCCCCCGCAAGGAAGGTATTTGATTATTTTTATTATTATTTCTTTTTGTTCTTGTTCAGGGGGCACTAAATTAAATGCCTGAGTTCTAAACAGTACCAGTAGCTAATCGGTAACACACCGAACCATGTCTACTTGCCCGTTTTGATTATTTTTATTGTTATTGCACACCTATCTCAGATGTCATTTTTATTATTGTTAAGCGTTATTATTGTTATCTGTTTTTATTCTTATTGGGGTATACAGAGCAGGAAGCGTGCCACAAAATGCATTATTAACAATATCAATGATTTAGGTATTTATGGTGCTTGCGGATGTGACTGTGATCACACAAAGTGTTACCAAATTTCTCTTATGCTGTGTGTAGATGGGTATCGGTAACAGTTATTGCTCAGGTGTTTCTAGGCCTGTTTTTTCTTGCGCGGAAGGCCGAATCGCTGGCGTCTCTCCCACAGGCATTTGCGGCTGATGCCGAGTTTTTTCGCCAGCTGCGTTTCGTTCATCTGATCCTGGTGCTCCAGCACAAACTTCTGGAAATAGTCTTCCAGCGAGAGTTCCTCTGCCGCATCGCCATCATCATTGGCCACCTGGCCATCCAGCGTACGTTCGAGCAGGGGGCGAATAGCACGTTTGCTGCCACTGAGGTCAATAGCCAACAGTTCGGTGCCAATGTCCTCGTTTTCGGCGAGAACCACTGCCCGTTCTATCGCGTTTTCAAGTTCTCTGACATTGCCCGGCCAGGGGTAGGTGGCAATGGCCTGTGTTGCTTCTTCGGTGAAGCGAAGCATGGGCGACTTCAGGCGCCTGCAGGTGCGCGCCAGGATGGCGTCAGCAAGTTCCAGGATGTCATTGCCACGTTCTTTCAGGGGAGGCAGTAACAGGGCCATGACGTTGATTCGATAATACAGGTCTTCGCGAAAATCACCGTCAATGACCAGTTGCTTGAGATCCCTGTGAGTCGCGACGACAAGGCGGACATCGACTTTGCGCGATTGCACCGAGCCCACTTTGCGAATTTCGCTTTCCTGCAGCACCCGCAGTAACCGTGCCTGGGCTTCAAGTGGCAGTTCACCGATCTCATCCAGGAACAGAGTGCTGCCACTGGCGGCCTCTACCAGGCCGGTGCGATTGGCGGTGGCCCCGGTAAATGCCCCTTTTTCGTGGCCGAACAGCTCTGACTCAATGAGGTTTTCGGGAATGGCCGCGCAGTTGACCGAAATCATTTCCGATTCGTGCCTGTCACTCAGGCCGTGGATGGCGCGAGCGACCAGCTCTTTACCGGTGCCCGACTCGCCGTTGATCAGGACAGTAGAGTTGGTTTGTGCCACTTTGCGGATTCGGCGAAACAGCTCCATCATTTGTGGACAACTGCCGATCATGCCGGGCACTGGCGGTTCGGGCGGTGGCTCAAGGGATTTGGCCGCGGGTTGCCGACTGGCGTTTTCCTTGATGATGCGGGCGACCGCCTGCAGCATCTCCTCATGCTCAAAGGGCTTGGGGATATAGTCAACGGCACCCATTTTCATGGAATCGATTGCTGAGCGCAGACTGGAGTAACTGGTCATGATGAGAACGGGGGTGCGGGTCGCTTTGATCAGATCGGTGCCAGGCGCACCGGGCAGGCGCAGATCACTGATGACGATATCAAATTGTTTGTCGCCCAGTTGCTCAGTCGCCTCTTTTACCGAGCCGGCTTCGCTGACCTGATACTCATGGCGTTCCAGCAGCCGACGAAGTGCGGTGCGAATTACCTGCTCATCCTCTACAACCAGAACTTTGTGCTGTGCAGTCATGTGTGTGCTCGATTGCGGCCGGCCGGATTGATTCGATCAGCCTTCGCGTGTGGTTTCATCATAACAGGGAAAACTCAGGATTACCCGTGTTCCGGGGTAGTCCTGGCGCTCTGTGGCGTTCATTATATCAATATGGCCGTCAAGATTTTCAACCAGGCTGTAGACCAGCGCCAGGCCCAGCCCGGTCCCATCGCCGGGCTCCTTGGTGGTGAAAAACGGCTCAAAAACCCGATCCTTGAGTTCGTCGGGAATACCGCTGCCTTCGTCGCTGACGCTGACCTGCACTGAGGCTGCTATGCGCTCGCACTCAATCCTGATGATACTGTCCGGTGGGCTGGCGTCACGGGCATTGTTTATCAGGTTGACGAGGATCTGCAGCAGCTGTTGAGAGTCTCCCAGCAAGCGTGCATCTGCATTGCATTGAACTTCAAAGCCGATTTCCTTGCCTTTCTTGTTCAACGACACCAGTGTGATGGCCTCTTCCACGCACTCGGCAATGCTGACCACTTCCCGGCGCCGCTCGGTTTTGTTATGGCTGCCGCTGTGGGCAAAATTGACCAGTGACTGAACGATCCTTGAGGTTCTGTCAGTCTGTTCGATGATCTGCCGGGCCATGGTACGCAACTCGTCATTCTGCGTTTCGTCACGGATATTCTGGGCCAGACATGCAATACCGGTGATCGGGTTGCCGATCTCATGGGCGACGCCAGCGGCCAGTCGACCGATAGATGCCAGTCGCTCACTGTGCGCCAGCTCTTCTTCCAGCAATTCGGTTTCGGTCAGATCTTCCAGCAGCACAATAACACCGTCCTGGCGTATGCGTTGACTGGCGGATTTTTCGATCACAGCCTTGTGCAGGCTGATATAGCGTTTGCTGCCGTGAACGTTGATGGTCTGTTTGTGCAGGTGGGCAGACTCTGCACTGCGGAAATTGTTGATCAGACTGTACCAGGGCTGACCGATTTCGCTGATGTGCAGACCAACGGCCTCGTCGCTGTTGAGGCCGGTGAGCGTTTCCATGGCGTGGTTCCACATCACGATCTGATCCTCGGGGCCCAGGGAGCACACCCCCAGAGGCAGCTCCATCAGAATCTGCCGATGATAGCGGCGCAGGTTGTCCAGGTCTGCCGCCATGCCGGACAGGTTGCTGCGATAGGCCTCGATGCGACTTTCAATGGTAGTGACATCGGTGGTGCCGGGCTCACTGTTGGATGAGAAGGGCAGAAACCGGTCGATCAGGTCATGACCAATGGCCGGTCCCAGCAGGCCGGACAGGTTGGCCTCCAGCCGGCTTCGCAACAGGCGCAAGGACTGCGGACGGGTGTCCTTGCGCTCCATATTGAGGTCGCGCAAAGCCTGAACGACTTCGCGAGTGGCGGTTCGTTCGCCCAGAGGTTTGGTCAGCTGACTGATAAACTCTTCGGCTGATGCCGCACGTAGGCCGGCGCGGCGCTGTCGGCGCAGGTTGTCCACCGAGCAGATATCGGCTGAAATCCGTTCTTCCTTGGAGCTGCGTGTCATCACCGATACCAGCATGAACATGGCAACATTGCAGACCAGTGACAAAGCGACGATTTCGCGCGTGTTCAGGCCGCCCAGCGTGACAAAGTTGGTGCCGGCCACCACTGGCAGTACCAGGAAGATGAACCAGATGGCGGTGCCGATGGCCAGCCCGGCCATGAAACCTTTTTTGTTGCCCCGGGGCCAGTACAGCAGCGCGATGATCGCCGGCAGGAACTGCAGGCTGCCAATCAAGCCGATGTTGCTGACCGCGCGAATGCTCTGATTGTCGCTGGGCATGTAGTAGAACAGAAAGCCGCCCCAGATCAGGGCGGTGATTAACAGGCGTCGTTTCCACAGCAGCCAGCGGTAAATGTCCTGCTTGGCGGTCGGTTGCCAGACTGGCAGGATCAGGTGGTTCAGGCACATGGTAGACAGCGCCAGCGTAATGACAATAATCAGGCCGCTGGCTGCCGACAGCCCGCCGACAAAACCGATCAGGGTAAACAGCTCCGAGCCGTAGTCCATGCCCAGCGTCACGGTGAAGTACTCCATGGGGTTGGCGCTGCCGGCTTTCAGCCCGGCCCAGAGAATGGGCAGCACCGGCAGACTGAGGAGCAGAAAATACAGCGGTAGTCCCCAGCTGGCGATGGTCAGGGCGCGCGGATGGTTGTTCTCGTGGAATGTCATGTAGAACATCTGCGGGGTGGCAACCGCAGCGGTGAAAAACACCAGTACCATGACCTGGAAAGTGCCGGGCGCGGCGGGCTCTTTCAGCTGGCGCAGAAGCTCGGGTTGTTCCCGCAGCCACTGATCCATGGCGTCCATGCTGCCAAAACCGGTGTAGACCGCAAAACCGCCCACCAGCAGCAGTGCCACCAGCTTGACCAGTGATTCAAAGGCGATGGTCATCACCAGGCCTTCGTGGCGTTCCCGGCCTGAGCCTTTGCCGGTGCCAAAGAAAATGGCGAACAGGGTGATCAGTATGCAGAAACTCAGTGCCAGGGTGGTCTGCGATGCGTCCGGCGACAACAGGCCAACAATATTGGCAACGGCCTGGATCTGCAGCGACAACAGTGGCATGACGCCCATCATCATCACCAGTGTAGTCAGCGTGCCGGCCCATGGGCTGCGATAACGAAACGCGAGTAAATCGGCCAGTGAACTGAGCTGGTAGGTTTTGGTCAGGTTCAGAATCGGGCGCAGGAAAATGGGGGATAGCAGAAACGCCAGCGAAATACCGATGAACGGTGCCAGGTAACCAAAGCCGTCGCGAAAGGCGTTACCTGTGGCGGCAAAGTAAGACCAGACACTGGCAAATACACCCAGAGACAGAACGTAAACAACGGGGTGACGGACAATTTTTTCCGGAATCCAGCCTTTTTCGGTGATGAATGCAATTCCGAACAGAATGCCCAGATAACCGATCCCGATGGCAAACAGGGTGCTGAGTTCAAAGCTCATCGGCGTTCTGTTCCCGGTACGCCCAGGCGGCCAGCGCTATGACGGCAAAGCAGATGATAAAAGGTCGGTACCAGGCGCCATCTGCGTTCAGGGCCCAGTCTACGCTGAGCAGAAACAGCAGGTAGGTAAAAACCAGAAAAATCAGCGTTGATGGTGGTATGTACATGGTCTGTGTTGTCAACTGAACGAAGAATTCACAGGAATAGTAGCTAACTTGGGTACGCGCTGTATATCCCAGTTTGGTATTGCCCACGCCAGCTGTTCGGTCGGCGGCGCCTTGCGCAGCTCAGCGGGTGGCCGCTGGCGCAGAAAAGCCAGCGCTTCGTACATATAGTCGCTGGCACTGTTGCGCTGCAACGGGCGGGCAAAATGCTGTTTGCTGAGTTTCTGGCCCTGCTGATTGGTTGCAACCGGAATATGGGCGTACGTTGGCTGTGGACAAGCCAGAGCCTGTTGCAGGGCCATCTGTCGGGGAGTGGAGTCCAGCAGGTCATGTCCCCGCAGAATGTCGGTAACGCCCTGGTAGTGATCATCGACCACGACTGCCAACTGGTAGGCAAACAGGCCGTCGCGTCGACGCAAGACAAAGTCTCCGCATTCCTGAACCAGGCTCTGGCTGAAGTGGCCCTGTATGCGATCTTCCAGTGTGTAAAGAACGTCCGATACTTTGAAGCGTGTGGCGCTGCTGCCCGCCGGTGGCGTCAGGCGTGCACGGCACAGGTTGTCGTAGACCCCGCCCAAGGCCCGGACGCGCTGTCGTGAGCAGTCACACTGATAGATCAAATCCCGGGTTGAAAGCGTTGCCAGTGCTGTCGAGTAGGCTTCCAGCCGACTGCTTTGGTAAAGCACCGGGCCGTCCCAGGTCAAAGCAAGGTCTTCAAGGGTAAACAGAATCTGATCCGCGGCGCCCGGTGGTTCGCGCGCCGGATCAAGGTCTTCCATGCGCAGCAGCCACTGGCCCCCGCGAGAGCGGATGTCCAGAAAACTCGCCAGTGCGGCGAGCAGAGAACCAAAATGAAGAGCGCCGCTGGGGGAGGGGGCGAACCGGCCAATGATGTTGTCGCTGGCGGCAGTCATCAGGACCGGGTCAGGCGCCCCACTGCTTCTCGCGAATTTCATCCAGGGTTTTGCAATCGATGCACTTGTCAGCGGTAGGCCGTGCTTCCAGGCGTCGAATGCCGATTTCGATGCCGCAGGATTCGCAGAAACCGTAATCGTCCTGGGCGATCTTCTCGATAGTGGAGTCGATTTTCTTGATCAGTTTTCGCTCACGATCACGCGTGCGCAGCTCCAGACTGAATTCTTCTTCCTGGGTGGCGCGATCGGCGGGGTCGGGGTAGTTGGCCGCGTCATCCTGCAAGTGATGTACGGTGCGGTCTACTTCTTCCATTAGCTGATTGCGCCACTGGCGCAGGATCATTTTGAAATGTTCCCGCTGTTTTTCGTTCATGTACTCCTCTCCCTTTTTCGCTTTATAGGGAGTGAAGTTTTTCAACACTGACGCGTTAACAGCAGGTGCTTCTTTCTTGGACATGGTTAACCAGGCCTCGTACCCTTGCGGGTTTTCCAGAATTCTGACGCCTTGCCCCTGCTTTATACTGCCCGGCAAAAGGATCCGGAAGGCAGAACAGGGTGGACAGAATTGTACTCTCAACAGTAGCGCGATCCTGCGCGCTTGCCAACAGAAACTAGGCCGGATCGGGCACTGCGCGCTCCGGCGCAGGCGGGTCCAATACGGCAAGCGCAGTAAGCTACCAGATTATTGGCGTCCAGGCCAGAAAAAATGCTATGTTCGCCGCTCTTGTGGCCAGCCTCTTTTGTTATTGACCAAAGGGACACTATAAAGGCAGTTTATGTCAGTTTTCCGACCCGTGGCGGCGGACCGTACCCGCCTGATTAATCCGTTTCGTGTCATGGATGTGCTGGAGCGCGCCCGGCAGCTTGAACTTGCCGGCGCCGATATTGTGCACCTGGAGGTAGGCGAGCCGGATTTCGCGACGGCTCCCCAAATTGTGGCAGCTGGCGTCAAAGCGCTTGAGCTGGGGCATACTGCCTACACACCGGCCGCCGGTCTGCCTGCACTGCGTGAGCGAATCGCCGGTTTTTATGCTGATCATCATGGGGTGACCGTCGACCCTTCCCGGATACTTGTAACACCCGGGGCAAGCGGTGCCCTGGTACTGGCTGCCAACCTGTTGCTGAATGCGGGCGACACTGTCCTCATGCCTGATCCGTCTTATCCGTGCAATCGCAATTATGTGCATCTGGTGGGTGGCAGGGCCGTGCTGCTGCCGCCTGTGACGCCTGGCAGTCCGGCGCCGACCCCCGCCCAGCTTGACACGGTATATGACGGCTCAGTCAAGGGTTTGTGGCTGGCATCGCCAGCCAATCCAACAGGCGCGGTGATTCGGGCCGACGAAGTCAAAACACTGAGTGACTGGGCGTCAACGCACGATGTGCACCTGCTTATGGATGAGATATATCAGGGGCTGGACTATTTAGATGACCCCGCTGCAGGCGCGTTAGATGGCCCAGCTGCAGGCGCATTAGATGGCGCCGCTGCAGGCGCGTTAAATAGCCCAGCCGCAGGCGCATCAGATGGCCCAGCCGCTGGGACCATGGCTAATTTGCCAACCGCGCTGGGTTATAGTCCCAACAATCTGGTAGTGAACAGCTTTTCAAAATATTTTGGCATGACCGGGTGGCGTGTTGGTTGGCTGGTGGTGCCGCAGGCGTTGGCCGCGACGGCCAATATTCTGGCGCAGAATCTGTTTATCGCAGCCCCGACACCGGCCCAGCATGCGGCCTTGCGTGCGTTTGATGCGGATGTGACAGAGGTGTTGGAGCAACGCCGCGAGGCCTTCCGGCAGCGTCGCGATTTTTTGTGTGATGCCCTGCGCTCGGTGGGTTTTACATTGCCGTGGCAAGCCGATGGCGCGTTTTATTGTTACGCGGGCATTGAACGCTTTGCTGATGACAGTGAGGCGTTTTGTCAGATGCTGCTGGAGAAGCACGGAGTTGCGGTGACGCCAGGCACCGACTTTGGTCGACATGATGCTCACAAGTATGTGCGTTTCGCTTTTACCAACAGCCTGCCGCGGCTTGAACTGGCGGCCGAGCGCCTGCAACTGGCCCTGCGCTGAATCCTGCTAGATTCTGCCCAGCAGTGCGATATCGTCTTCGTTGACCATGATAAAACCATTGCCACTTTCATGGGCAATGGTTTTGAGTGACTTGCCGCGACACGGGCCTGAGATGCACTGGCCATCTTCCACCACAAACAGTGCGCCGTGAGTAGAGCACTGGATGAATATCCCGTCCGGATCCATGAACTGGTCTTCCAGCCACTCCAGTGGTGTGCCCAGGTGCGGGCAATAGTTGTAGTAAACGTAAATCCGGTCTTCCTTTTTGACGGCAAACAGATACTTGCCGTTGACCTCAAAACCTTTGGCACGACCTTCTTCAATATCATTCTGATGGCACAGGGTAATCATGTTGTCACTTGTCCTCCGGGCGCTCAGCTCAGCGCCTGGCTAAAATCATGCAGCAGGTCCTCAATGTCTTCAATACCAACGGACAGGCGGATCATGTTGTCGCCAATGCCCATGGAGGCACGGCGTTCTGCGCCCATTTCAAAAAAGATGGTGTGTGCCACTGGAATAGCCAGCGTTCGCGTATCGCCCAGGTTACTGGATGAGATGACACACTGCAGCTTGTTCAGGAAATCGAAACAGTCGATATCGTCCGCCAGATCAATGCTCATGATGGACCCGGTTTTTCTGAACAGAGACCTGGCGCGTTCATGCTGCGGGTGGTGCGGCAGACCCGGGTAGTACACTTTTTTGATGCGGGGGTGCTGGTCACAGAATTCGGCCAGCAGTTGCGCGTTTTCGCTGGCCCTGTCCATGCGCAGTGGCAGGGTTTCCGAGCCGACCGCCAGATGATGTGCCGCCTCCGGTCCCAGGGTGGCGCCAAAGTCGCGCAGACCCTTTTTGCGAACCTGTGTGGTGCCCCAGAGTTTGACGTCACCCTTGCGGTAAGTGTCAAAAATATTGTCGTAGCTGCTCCAGTCGAACAAACCGGTATCGGTCAGCATGCCGCCCAGGGCATTGCCGTGGCCGCCAATAGTTTTGGTCAGCGAATTGACAATGAAGCTGGCGCCGACACTGATCGGCCGGAACAACCAGGGGGAGGTCATGGTGTTGTCAACGATGTAGATCAGGCCGTGCTGTTTACACAGTTGTCCGATACCTGTCAGGTCGGCTACCTGAGTGACCGGGTTGGCGATGGTCTCGGTAAACACCAGTCTGGTGTTGTCCTGTATGGCGTCAGCCACCGCACTGGCAGAGGTGGTGTCAACAAAGCTGACCTCAATGCCAAAGTTGCGGAACGAGTTGAACAGACTGTTGGTGTTGCCGAACAGAAAGGCACTGGCAATCATGTGGTCGCCTGCGCGCAGCAGTGCAAACAGCGCTGACCCTATCGCTGCCATACCGGTAGCGAACGCGGTGCTGGTGATACCCTGCTCCATTTTTGTGATGCGTGTCTGCAATGCATTTACAGTGGGGTTTTGCTGACGGCCATAGTTGTAGCCAGCCATCTTGCCCTGGAAAACGGCCGCCAGGTCGCGGGCGTCTTCATAGGTATAAGCCACCGAGGTATGAATGGGTTTATGCAATACACCGTGCTCAGGCTTGTCGGCCCGGTCGGCGTGCAGGTTGCAGGTTGTGAACCCGCTGCGGTCGTCGTTGCTCATCGGTTCTGATTATCCTGTGGACGTGCCATTGCAGGTCGCGCGGTTGTGTGTTGCTGTTTGTCTGATGATCACGGTGCTTCCGTGCTCAGTGTCGCATACAGCGGCAGCGAGTTGACCATGGTCTCGATATTACCTAGCCGGGCCCGATAGCGCGGGCTGTTGCGATCACTGTAGTACTCAGTAAAGGTCTCCTCCGACATGCCGTCACCCTCGGTATCCGGCTCCGGAATATAGTCTTGCTCGGCGCTGACATCGCGCAGCCGTAACTGCAATTCGCGCGCGATCTGTTCATTCTGAGTGGCCATTTCGCCCATGGTCAGACCGGCTATATTGGCCGTCATGTCACTGAAGCTGAATCCGCTTGTGTACCGGGCATCATACACTTCTTTGCTGTTGGCCAGAACCTCGGCAATGCCGGCGCCCGCAGAAGCGGCAATGGCTGCCGCACTGACAAAGTGTCGACCCAGATCCTGCCGTTGATATAGCGTGACGCGCAGTTGGGGGGGTGAATAAACGCTGTCATTGGCAACGCCGTCCAGCAACTCATGGATGCTCAGATTGTTGACGTACAGGGACAATGCCTGCAGCAGACTGCGGTTTTCGGCGACCGCGCTGGTGCTGCCCGAGCGCTCGCTGGCTTGGGCAAACAGGTCGGGCAGGAATGCCTGCAGTGATACTGTTCTGCCATGCTGTGCGGCTTCACGGGCGATATCGCCGATATGGGCGTAGTAACTCAAAAGGCGTTGACGGTCATCTTCGCTGACGAAGATTTGGCGTGCCTGGGATCGCAGTTGCGCCAATACCTCGGGTTCCCATTGCAGTGTCAGGTGCAGCAGGTCGTCACCCAGCGCAATCGAACTGACGCCATGCCTCAGCTCGGCCAGTTCCTGGCTCGCAGCGCTGGCAGTCTCCAGTCTGTCACCGGCCAGGTTTTCGGCGACACGGACAATGCTGTGGGGAATCGGGAGGTGGCCGGCATGCAGTGAAATCAGGCGTGCTCTGCCCTGATCCTGGGCAAAGCGGGCGCGCAGATTCAGATACAGCGTAAGCGGGCCGATCCGGTGCGGAATACTCATCCAGGCCCGGGCATGATCGCCTTCAAGTTTGAACCGAGCGGCGACGTCCTGCATCTGAGGCACGTTTGCCATGGCAAACGCGGCAAGCAGGTTCAATTCGTCTGTATCCAGGCTCAGGTCGCGCTCGCCCCGGCTGCGGAACTGCGCCGGGCTGTTGTCGACGATAAGCTGTTCGATACTGCGGATATCTGTACTGGACAGAGTGCCCGGATGTGGCACGGCAGGGCGAAGGCTGACAGAGGCCAGGGCGAGCAGCAACAGTGCCAGTGTTGCCAATGTCAGTAGCCATGTCAGCAGTCTTCGAATGCGCAGTAGGGTCATTGCTGTGCCGTCATAGTGAATGCCTTTCTGTTGATGGCGTCCTGTGGGTGGCGTCATGTCGCGGGGTCCGAAGGCTGGCGGCCAATGGAGCGTCAATGGCAAAAGTCGATTATAAAGTAACTGGAAGCGAATTTTCAGTCCATATGCCTGTTACGCGGCTTAAAATGAGGGTTTCAACAGGATTCCTCGTGCGGCACTGGCCAGCGTGCACCCAGTCATTATAAAGTACGTGCTGGATTCGAAGATTCTCAAAGGTATACCGATGAATAAATTCGTAAATAGACCATTGCGCCTGGGTGGTCTGGTGTTACTGCTGGTGTTGTCAGCCTGTGCAGGACAGCGCGCCGAGCAGGAGGCCCTGCTGGCACAGCAGGAAGCAGCGGCAGCGGAAGCGCAAGCAATGGCGGAGCGCGCACAGCAGGCCGAGGCAGCCCGACTGGCGGCTGAGGCGTCTGAACGGGAATTGCGGGCAGAACTCGAACGGGTAGAGCGGGAGCGCGCAGAGCTGGCCGAGGCACGTGCCGACGCTGAGCGCGAAGCCGCTGAGCGTGCGCGGCAGGCAGCAGCGTTGCAGGCACAGCAGGAAGCGGCTGAACGGGCTCGTATACAGGAGCAACAGTCTGCGCGGATCGACGCACTGGAGCGGCAGATTACCGAAGCTGAGGCACGAATCCGGCGACGCGAACAGGCCAATGCCAAACTGATCGAAGCTATTACCGCAGCTGAGGAGTTGCTTCAGATGCTGGCCAGCGAGCAGCTCAAGTATGAAGATGTCGACGCTGAGGGCCGGACCGTGGAGCCTTTGCAGAAGTCACTTATTTCCGAGCTCGAAACGCGCAAGGACACCCTGGTGCGGGAAGCGCAGCAACTGGGGAACTAGCAGAGGGGGCTCAAAGCCCGGCTGACGGGTCAATCCAGTGGCAGGCGCTCAAAATGGTACATCAGCCACTGGTTTTGTGATTGCCCGGTGTCGTCACCGGGGCTGGACCAAACAGTCCGGACGTTACGCACGCACTGATAGATTCTGAAGGAGCGGGTATTCTCGATGATCAGGCCGCGCACAGACGGGTTGAGTGTGTAGTTGGAGATCTCGACCAGCTTCCAGTCATCCTCCATGGTACGATCGACGCAGTCATTTCCCGACAGCAGATCCTGGTACGGTAGTTCGACCTCTGCCCAGGCATGCGCGGGCACGACCATATCCAGCTGCAGTTCGGCGTCTGCCTGACCGCCGGATTCGTCGCGGAAGACGATTTTTTCCAGAGTAACAGCTGCATCACTCTGATTCTGAGCGACCACACGTATTCCGGCGTTGCTGTTAAGATGCCATGCTGCGGAATAGATGGCGTATTTAACCGGGCTTTCAAAGCTTTCCTGGGCCGCTGCCAGCGGGTCTCTCGATTGCGCCGACACGAGCATCGGCATACACACCCAGCCCAGCAATCCCAGCATGGCGATAGTGCGAGGCAGGTTGCCTGCGGCAATTATCGGTTTTGTCGGGGTGCTTGGGGTGCAGAGTTCAGACATTGTGCTTAGATCCGTTAATACTGACAGGATTATCAAGGACTTTAATAGAACATGGAATATGGCCCAAGATCAAGTTTCTATCGTTCGACATTATCAACGGCGAGGCGGAGTGGCCGGGCCTGGCACGTGACCCGCCGGTTTTTTCAGGAGTACTGACAACGTGGATAATCTTTCCCGAATCAAACACATAATCTGCATAGCCTCAGGCAAAGGCGGTGTGGGTAAATCTACAACGACAATCAATCTGGCGGTAGCGTTGCAGCAGCAGGGCTTCAGGGTCGGCTTGCTGGATGCGGATATCTATGGTCCAAGTCAGCCCATGATGCTGGGCGTTCGTTCGGGTATGCGGCCGGAGATTGTCGACAAACAGTATATGCGTCCGATTCTCGCCTGTGGTCTCGAAACCAACTCAATGGGGTATCTGGTTGAAGGCAGCACGGCGATGGTGTGGCGCGCACCGATGATTGTGGGCGCGTTCAATCAGATGCTGAAGTTTACTTTGTGGTCAGAGCTGGATTACCTGCTGATCGATATGCCGCCGGGCACCGGTGACATACAGCTCAGTCTGTCGCAGTCGGTAAGTCTCACCGGTGCGGTAATTGTCACGACACCGCAGGATGTAGCGTTGCTTGATGCCCGCAAGGGCATAGAAATGTTTCGCAAGGTCAATGTCCCCTTGCTCGGCGTCGTGGAAAACATGGGCGTACATATCTGCTCGAACTGCGGACACGCCGAGGCAATTTTCGGCGAGGGCGGCGGCGAGCAACTGGCGCATGACTACGGGGTCGGTGTCATCGGTTCATTGCCGCTGGATCTCTCCATCCGTGAACATACGGATGCCGGCACACCCATATTGCTGGCCCGGCCCGATGGCGCCGTTGCCAGTGCGTATCACGACCTGGCCCGGCGCCTGACCGCCAAAGTTGCGGAGCTGGACAGTGCCAAGTCATCTGCGCCGACCATAACGGTGTCGGATGACTGAATCAGCCCGGCAGACGAATTTCCTCTACCATATCCTGCACAGCTTTGGGGGGTGCCGGGTAAAAGCGGTTTACAGTCAGGGCAACCACCGTGTTGACAAAGGTGCCCAGAGTACCGATACCTTCCGGTGAAATTCCGAACCACCAATGCTCGGCGTTGCTGGTGTCCGGGGATATGAACTTGAAATAGACAATGTAGGCAGCGGTGAAGAAAAAGCCAGCCAGCATGCCGGATATTGCGCCCTGGCGGTTCATGCGGCGATAGAAGATACCCAGCACAATGGCCGGGAAGAACGACGCGGCGGCGAGACCGAAGGCAAACGCGACGACTTCGGCGACAAAGCCCGGTGGATTAATGCCGAAATAGCCCGCGATCAATATGGCAACGAAAATTGACAACCGTGCGTACAATAATTCCTGTTTTTCCGTGATGCCGGGCATCAGGCTGCGTTTGAGCAGATCGTGCGACACCGCCGTGGAGATGACCAGCAACAAGCCTGCTGCTGTTGACAGGGCGGCTGCCAGCGCACCAGCCGCAACCAGCGCCACCACCCAGTTGGGCAGGCCCGCGATTTCCGGGTTTGCCAGTACCATGATGTCGCGGTTGACGGTCAGTTCATTGACCGCCGGATCACCCGAGTACTGCACCACACCGTCCGCATTCAGATCGTCGAAGGCAATCAATTGGGTTGTTTCCCAGGTGCTGAACCAGCCGGGCAGGTCCTCATACGTCGCATTGTTAACGGTATTAAGTAAATTGGTTTTGGCAAAGGCTGCCACGGCCGGTGCAGTGGTGTAAAGAATGGCAATAAAGACCAGGGCATAGGCGGCGGATTTGCGGGCATCGCGCACACTGGGCACGGTAAAGAAGCGGATGATGACATGGGGCAGACCTGCGGTGCCGAACATCAGCGCTGCGGTAATAAAAAACACGTCCTGAGTTGGACGCAGTCCTTCAGTGTAGGCAGCAAAGCCCAGGTCCAGGCTCAGGTTGTCCAGTCTGTCGAGCAGATAGCCGCCGCCATATTCAGGCGTAAGTTCGGAGCCAAAACCCAGCTGTGGTATGGGGTTCCCGGTCATCATCAGCGATATGAAAATTGCCGGCACCAGGTAGGCAAAGATCAGCACACAGTACTGTGCCACCTGGGTGTAGGTAATACCTTTCATGCCGCCCATGACGGCGTAGAAGAATACGATGGTCATGCCGATGATGACGCCGGTGGTAATGTCGACTTCCAGGAAACGGGAAAAAACGATACCTGCCCCCTGCATCTGGCCACAGACATAAACAAACGATACTGAAATGGCGCAGAAAATGGCGACCAGTCGGGCGCTGTTGGAGTAATAGCGATCACCAATAAAGTCGGGTACGGTAAACTTGCCGAACTTGCGCAGGTAGGGCGCCAGTAACAAGGCCAGCAACACATACCCGCCGGTCCATCCCATCAGATAAAAAGCACCGTCACGCCCGAGAAAGGATATCAGCCCGGCCATGGAGATGAAGGAGGCGGCCGACATCCAGTCGGCGGCCGTCGCCATGCCATTGGCCAATGGATGTACGCCGCCGCCGGCGACATAGAAATCATTGGTGGAACCGGCGCGGGACCGGATGGCGATGCCGATATACAGGCCGAAGGAAAGTACAACAAAGATATACGTCCAGATCTGAACACTCATGCCGGATCCTCCGGCTGCTGTTTGTCTGTTGCCTGTTTTTTGTCACGCGTGTACCGGGCGTCCAGTCTGTCCATGCAGACCAGATAAACCAGAATAATAACAACAAAGACGTAGATGGAGCCTTGCTGGGCGATCCAGAATCCGAGTTTAAAACCGGCAAAGCGGAAATTATCAAGAAAGTCTGCCAGCAGAATGCCGCAGACAAATGAGATAAAGAACCAGATGCTCATCAGGACGATCAGAATCCGGACGTTGGCCTTCCAGTATGCCCGTGCGTGTTCATCGCGCATGCCTTACCCTCGGTTTTTATTGATTTTTTTTGATGGTAGCACTAAACAAAGAAGGTGCATAGCGGGTCTGGCCACTTCCCCGCCAGATGTTATTGCTCCCGTGTTGTGTCCAGCCCCTGCGCTGCCAGGGGCGCCACCAATTGCCCCATACGCAGCGCTTTGTCACTGGAAGCGTTGCCATCCAGTCCGCGTTTGTAAACGCCTTGCAGGATAGCGGCGAGGCGGAAAAAACTGAACGCGAGATAGAAGGTCCAGTGTGCGGGTTCTTCTATTCCACGGATAGTGCAGTATTGCTCGATAATGGCTGCTTCGTCGGGGATATTCAGTGCTGCCAGGTCCTCGCCCTGCAGGCCCTGCATTTCTCCTGCGCGCGGGAGACGCAGGGCCATGCAATAGTAGGCCAGGTCGGCCATGGGATGGCCCAGCGTCGCCAGCTCCCAGTCGAGTATTGCGCGAATCCTGGCCTCGCCGTGATGAAAAATAACGTTATCCAGCCGGTAGTCACCATGAATGATGCTGCATTCACCATCATCGTCAGGCAGGTGCTGCTCAAGCCAGTCTATCAGTGCGTCCATCTGCGGCAATTCCGACGTAGCCGACGCCCGGTATTGCTTGATCCAGCGCGACAATTGGCGCTCGTAATAATTGCCCGGGCGACCGAAATCAGCCAGGCCATGTGCCTGGTAGTCGACCTGGTGCAACCTGGCCAGTGACTCAACCAACGCCCGATAATAGGCCGGGCGAGTGCCGGCCGGCACTTCCGGTAGTGCGGGATCCCACAGAATGTCACCGTCCTCAAAGCTCATCAGGTAGAACATGCTGCCAATGACGTTGTTGTCTTCGCACAGGGCTATGGGTGTCGGCACGGCGACGTCGGTATGCTGCAGGGCGCTGATCAACCGGAATTCCCGGTCCACCGCATGAGCGGAGGCGAGGAGCTCGCCTGCCGGTTTTCGTCGCAGCACGTATTTATTGTAGCCAATGTCGAGCAGGAAACTTGGGTTGGACTGACCCGATGCGAATTTTTGCAGGTTAAAGTGCCCGGTGTAATCCGGCAATGTCTGTTCCAGCCACTGATGCAGGTCAGCATTGGTTATGTCGGTATTTTTGTTTGTCTGATGCGTTGACATAGTCGGCGTATACTCGCAGGTTTATTGTTGATTGACCTCAGGTGTAGCTCAGTGCGTTCAGGCGCCCGGGCCGTTGTAAGTGCGCCAGTGCGTTAAATCCGGCCAGTTGGAACCCGCGCTGGTTGTAGATCAGGTGGTGCACACCTGTGTTGCGGGTTTGCATGTTCAGATTTATCAGCGTGTCTACACCACAGCTGAGTACCTGGCTCAAGGCCATGGCCATGGCGCCGCCTGAACTGACGGCAAGCACGGTTTCGTCCTGTTCCCGGGCGATGAGGCTCTGCATGGCGTGGTGAACACGGTCATGAAACTGATCCCAGGTTTCGATACCCGGGCTGTCAGCGGTCTGGTCTACCGCATGCAACTCTCCGCGCGACCAGGCAATCATGGCTTTGCGTAGCATCTGGAAAAAATCGCGGCCGCCGTTGGCGGTACCAGGCAGCGGGATGTCGCTGAATTTGCAATAGATTTCAGCCAGGCCGTGGAAATCGAATTCGTTTAAACCGGTCTCGACATGCAATGGCAGCTGCTGACCATTGCCGGCAAGAATGGCTTGTGCGGTCTGCTGTTGCCGCGAAAGACTACCGGTGATAACCCGGTCGAAGTGAATGCCCAGTTCTTTAAAGTGTTCTCCAAGCCATTGTGCCTGCTGGTAGCCCAGCGGTGACAGCTGGTCATAATTGGCGGCGCCAAAGGAAGCCTGGCCATGGCGCACAAGGTAGAGCTGACTCATACAATAAAAACCCTGGTTATTGATTTTAATTATTTGCGAATTTGGCTATTATTCATCAAACGAATAGGACATGGAAGACGAATGCGGCTTGTAAGCATAGCCCTGCAAAATAATTGGCGAAACAGGCAAGAGGTGGGCCGTTCTGAAAAAAATCGATCTTAATCTTTTTCTGGTCTTCGACACCATTTACACCGAGCGTAACCTGACCCAGGCGGCAAAGTCACTGGCGATAACGCAACCTGCGGTGAGCAATGCGCTGTCGCGTTTGCGGCGTGTGTTCAATGATGAGTTGTTTGTTCGCACTTCCAAAGGCATGTTGCCAACCCCCGTGGCCGATGGTATCGCGCAGAATGTCTCGGCAGCGCTGGGCCTGCTCAATGCCAGTGTACTGGAGCGCGAAGAGTTCAACCCGGCATCGGCAGACCGAACCTACCACTTCAGCATGACCGATCTTGCCGAAGCGGTGATTCTGCCGCGCCTGTTTCCTTTTTTCGAGATTAATGCGCCGCATCTGATGCTGCAGAGCTACTACACCAAGCGTCATGAACTGGTCCGGCATCTGTCGCGCGGCGAGCTGGACTTTGCCATTGATGTGCCGCTGATTGAAGATACTCAGGTATCTCATCAGTCACTGATCAGCGATCATTACGTCTGTGCCATGCGTCCTGGCCATCCGCTAGCCGATCAGGAACTGACCCTGGAGGCCTATCTGAACCTGCGCCATATTCATGTGTCCAGTCGCCGTAAAGGCCTGGGGCAGGTTGATATGGCGCTGCTCAAACATCAGGCAGAACGCAGGATTCAGTTGCGGGTCCAGCACTACCGCGTAGCGGCCGAGGTCGTCAGTGGCACGGATCAGGTGTTGACTGTGCCGAGATTTCTGGCATCCCAGTACAAGCTGACGTTGCGGCCGTTGCCGTTTGAGGTGCCGCCGCTGGATCTGCATTTGTACTGGCACCGCCAGTCTGACAGTGATCCTTCGCATCGCTGGTTGCGGGAAAGCCTGCTGGCGCTGTTCTGATCAGATTCGGGGTGCCAATCATGGCGCGAGTTGCTTTTGCGGGTATGCGCTTACTAACTGTCTGCGGTCTGCTGGCCCTGATACTGCTGTCAGCCTGCAGGCAAACCACTGTCACTTCGACAGACCCCTATATCTGGCTTGAATCGCCGGTAACCAGTCCGCGGGTAAGCGCGTGGTTGACGCAACAGATGGCAGCGACCCGCAACTGGCGCCGTCAGCAGACGCATTACCAGACAACCCGGGAGCAATTGCACGCCGCCTGGGATCACCCCAAGTGGCAGGTAGTGGACATAAAAAACGATCAGGTTTTTTTCTACTACAATCCGGGGCTCGCCGATCACTACAGCCTCTATCAGCAGCCGTATGCCGACTTCATTGGCGACCGTGCCCGCAGTGGTGAGACGCCCGGTGCCAGCGCGCGATTGTTGATAGGGGCAGAGGTGTTTGTTGACGGCACCCGACCCGGAGACATCGCAATCAGCCCTGATGGCGGGTGGCTGGCTTACCAGATAAACCATATCTCCGCGGTCGGTGCCACGGACCGCCGCTGGTACGTTCAGTCATTAACATCCTCTTCGCCTGCGCCGATATCTGCAGGCGTGTCCCATGAGGGATGGTACTTGCCAGCGGAGCATTTGATCTGGGCCGATAGTGATGACAAGCTGTTCTTTACGGTCTCTGTGCCAACGACTGGCGATGGCAATGGCGCCTGGCAGGCGCGGGTGTATTCCTACCAACCGGGTGCGGCGCAGCCTGAGCTGGTCCACATTGAAATTGCCGGGCGCCCGATCGAACAGCTACACCTTGTTGATGACGGGGCGGGTCCCGGACCGGACGATGATTCACCCGGTTATGCCTTGCTCGCGGCCGTGGCAGCAGTCCCTGAAGCGGCATCCTCCCGGAGTCTTTTATTTGGCTGGCGTGTGTTGCAGCTGGACAAGTCGGCGCCAGGGAATCTGGCTTCTGCCCGGTGGTTATCCTTTGCTCGCGACTATCGCGATGATATCGATCGTGCGCAATACGTGGGTGTTGTCCGTGGCCGTCATGCATTTCTTGCCCGCGCTGGGCGCGGTACCGGCGCCATCATATTGGCCGACGGGCAGCAGTCACAAACGCTGGTCGCAGAAACGGATGCGCCTCTGTTGTCGGCACGGGTGTTGGGGCGGACTCTGGTACTGGAGTACCTGGTGCATGGCAGTTCGACACTGCGTATGGTCGATCTGGACGGTCGTCCTGTGCAAGCAGCTGGTGTGCCGGACCTGCCGGCACCGATCAGGATTGATGCCATGCGCGCCCTGGACGAGCATCGCCTGCTGCTGACATTCAGCGGCATTCTGACGCCGCCACGCAGTGAACTTCTGGATATAAGGAACACAACAAGAATCGTCCTGAGCCAGGATGAGCCTGGAATAAAACCGGCTGACTTTGAGGCCAGGCTGCTGAAGGTGGTATCCGACAAAGGTATCAGTGTTCCGGTCTGGCTGGCCGGTCCGCAGAGTTCGCTTGACGATAAAACAGAAAATCTGTTGCTGGAGGTTTATGGCGGATTTGGCGTGCCGATGGAAACGGCGTTTTCGATCAGTCGCCTGACATGGATGGCCAATGGTGGCGCCTATGCTGTGGCCGGGCCGCGCGGGGGCGGGGACTACGGAAAGCGCTGGCATGATGATGGCAGTGGCGAGCAACGATATAATAGTATTGCCGACGTACTGGCAGTTGTGCACTGCTTGCGCGATAAGTGGCTGACTGACGGTGGCAACCTGGCGATCAGTGGTCGCAGCCACGGTGGTTTACTGGCCGCAGAGGCTGTCCACCGGGCGCCGGAGAAATTTTCTGCGCTGGTGACGGAGGCCGCCGTGTTCGATTTAGCCAGGCTCCACGCGCTTGGTGGCGCGCAGTTCTGGCGGGAAGAGTATCAAGGGTCGGTGTCGTCGCCGTATCAGCGGTTGTTGACGGGTGATCAGAATCCGGCTGTGCATTCACCGTCTCGTCATCCACCATCTCGCCATCCACCCACGCTGCTGATAACCCGGGCTGTTGATCCGGTTGTGGCGCCGGCGCACAGCTTCAAATATGCGCAGGCTGTGCAGAATTTAACGCGGGACCAGGATGCACCGGCAACGCTGCTGTATATTGCGCCAGGGCAGGGCCACGATGCCGACGGCACGGTCAATGCGCTGATTGATGACTATGCGCTGCGCTGGTCGTTTCTGAATAGTCGATTTAGAAAGCAGTTGCCGTCCGAATAAGCGGTGGGTACAGGATCGGGGTCTGGTTGGTGTCTCAGTCTATGCAGGTCTTGATATAGTCGAGCAGACGCCGGCGCTGGATTTTTGCCGCTTCGCTGCTTCTTTCCTCTTCAGCGTCGACAGCAGTTGTCGCTACCTGACTGTAACGACGCAGCAATTGCCGCAAGGTCTGACGCTCGGCACTGGGCCAGGTTTCAACAAAGGCCTGAATGTCGTCCTCGCTGCCGCTGAGCAGACGCTCACCCCATTGTTCTATATCCTGACCGCGGCGGATCTCCTGCCGGTCCGGTGTGCGCAATTTTTCCAGGGCTGCGCGAATGCTTTCGTGATCGCTGCCGCGCATCAGTTTGCCGATAAACTGCAGTTGGCGCCGTTTTGCTTCGTTGCGGTTGGGCAGGCGCTGGTACTCGCGCAACGCACCCAACAATGGTTCGGGTACATCAATCTGTTCCAGTTGCTTTTTGTTCAGGCTCAGCAGGTCTTCGCCCATTTTCTGGAGCTCGGTCATCCGCTTTTTGCGTTGAGTCTTGCTCTCTTCGCCGCCGTCTGTGTTGTCGTCATGTCCGGACACATCGTCCATATCAAACCGCAACGTTGGAGTTTCTTTCATGTCAGTGCCTTATTCGTTTTCATCAAAACGGTTGTCAACCAGTGCCTGAATTGCCTGCAAGGCATCTGTTTCATCGCCGCCGTCAACAACAATGTTGAGCACCGTGCCTTTGCCTGCAGCCAGCATCATCAGGGACAGGATGCTTTTGCCATCAACCAGCTTTTCGGTGCCAATACGAACGCTGCTGCTGAATTGTGACGCAACTGCG
Source organism: Pseudohongiella sp. (assembly GCF_040877505.1). Taxonomy (NCBI): domain Bacteria; kingdom Pseudomonadati; phylum Pseudomonadota; class Gammaproteobacteria; order Pseudomonadales; family Pseudohongiellaceae; genus Pseudohongiella; species Pseudohongiella sp. Next base: position 99,986 of record NZ_JBBDNQ010000034.1, on the reverse strand, counting down.
ACCAGGCGCGCAGCGGCGCGGGCATGCAAGCCCGCCTTGTTGCAGATGGTAATAGTGGATTCGATCATGATTTTCGGGAAGCCTCCTTGCGCGCGAGCTCCCGGTGCATGACCTGCAGATTGCTGATTCGGCCCGAGAAAGCCTGTTTTAACTGTTCACACAAATAGACTGACCGATGTTGTCCGCCAGTGCAGCCAATGGCCACCGTGAGGTAGCTGCGATTGCTGCGTTCGATTCGCGGCAGCCACTTTTCCAGAAACTGAAATATATCATCTTGCATGGCCGTGACGTCATCCTGCGCTGACAGATATTGTCTGACTGGTTCGTCCAGTCCGTTCAGCGGTCGCAATGCCGGTTCCCAGTATGGATTTGGCAGGCTGCGTGCGTCGAATACGAAATCAGCATCTATCGGTACGCCGTTCTTGAATCCGAATGATTCAAACATCAGGGCCAGTGAACTGTCTTTTTTCTCCACTACCCGCGCACGGACGGTGGCGCGTAGTTCGTGAACCGACATGGTACTGGTGTCGATAGACAGGCCTGCCAGAGCAGCAATAGGTTCGAGCATGTCGCGCTCTTTATTGATGGCTTCACGCAAGCCGATACTCTCTGTGGTCAGGGGGTGTTTGCGTCTGCTTTCACTGAAACGCTTGATCAGGGTCGGGCTGTTGGCATCCAGAAAAATGATTTCAGTGTCAATTTTCGAAACCTGAAGTTCGCCAATTATCTGCGGTACTTTTTTAAGATCATCAGGTAAATTGCGCGCGTCAATACTGACCGCTACCCTGGGCAGGGCAACGGTTTCGCTCGATATCCGACTGACAAAAGCCGGCAACAGGCTCGCCGGCAAATTGTCGATACAATAATAGCCATGATCTTCCAGCATGTTTAGCGCGGTGCTTTTGCCGGAACCGGAGCGGCCGCTAACGATCAGGAGTCTCACAATTGGTCGCCTGTCTCATTTGGATCTGGGTTGAGTTTGGGTGTATGTCACGCTGCTGATCGTACCGGCAGGCGTCAGCGGTCAGTCTTGCGGCTGCTCGCTGAACCGTATCGCGGTCTGGTAAAGCTCACTGTTGTTTTTGGCATCACGCAAGGCCTGGCAAAACGCTTCCTGATGGAACAGTCGCGCCAGCCCGCTCAGGACACGCAAATGCTCATCAGTTTCCTCCGCCGGCACAATCAGCACAAACAACAGGTCTACCTGCTGTGAGTCAATGGCATCAAAGTCGATGCCCTCATCCAGTTTGACCAGTGTGCCTATAATCCGGGTGCATTCCTGTACGCGACAGTGAGGTATTGCTATGCCATTGCCTATGCCGGTGCTGCCCAGTTGTTCGCGCGCCAGCAATGCGTTGTAGATAGCGTCTGCCGACAGGCTGCTGGCGCTGCCCGCGATATGCTCACTGACGGTCGTGAGAAAGCGTTTTTTGCTGACGCCCGGCATATCACAGACGGTGCGTTCAGGGCTCAGGATTTTGCTCAGTTGCATCAGGTTTTCCTAGTCTTCCGATGGTTGCCATTCTAGAACCTTGGTCTGCCGCTGGCAATGCATCAACGCTCAGTCCGGGGCTAGACAAGCCTTTTTCGTTCGTTGGAAGGCGGAATGGACAGGGATTCCCGGTATTTCGCAATTGTTCGCCGGGCAACGTTGATACCCTGGTCTTCCAGCAACTGCGTGATTTTACTGTCGCTCAACGGCTTGCGGGGGTTCTCCGCCACCACCAGCTTCCTGATCAGGGCGCGAATGGCGGTTGACGAACATTCGCCCCCGCCAGCGGTGCTGACGTGGCTGGAAAAGAAATACTTTAATTCGAAGATTCCGCGCGGTGTGTGCATGTACTTCTGCGTGGTGACCCGGGATATCGTTGATTCGTGCATCTCGACGGCTTCCGCGATATCGTGCAATACCAGCGGTTTCATGGCTTCCTCGCCTTTTTCCAGAAAGCCCTGCTGATGCTCGACAATCCGGCTGGCAACCTTCAGCAGCGTCTCGTTGCGGCTTTGCAGGCTTTTCAGAAACCAGCGAGCTTCCTGCAGGTTGTCGCGCAGGTAGTTGTTATCGGTGCTGTTTTCCGAGCGTTTGACCAGTGCTGCGTAATCCGCGTTGATGCGCAGCTTGGGCGCCGTCTCAGGGTTGAGTTCGACACGCCAGCGGCCGCTGCGAGGGTCTTTGCTGACAAACACATCCGGTACGATGTAGGTGGCAGTGGATGGGGCAACATCGGCGCCCGGGCGCGGATCCAGTTTCTCTATGATGGCGATTGCGTCGCGCAACTCGGGCTCTTTCAGACGAGTCAGACGCATGACCTGAGCGTAGTCGCGATTGCCCAGCAGTGACAGGTGGTCTTTAACCAGGATACGGGCATGACGCACGGCATCGGTAACCAGGATGTCCGGAATCTGGTTAAGCTGTATCAGCAGGCATTCGGACAGATCCCGTGCGGCTACACCAACCGGATCAAAGTGCTGCACCCGATGCAACACGGCCAGGACTTCATCCTCTTCTATGTCCAGGTGCTCCTGCAGCCCTTCCTGGATCGATTCAAGGCTGGCGGACAGCTGCCCGTTGGCGTCCACGGCGTCGATGATAGCCATGGCGATAAGTCGGTCAGTGTCCGACATGGTGGTCAGGTTCAGTTGCCAGAGCAAGTGATCCTGCAATGATTCTGACGCTGTGTCGCGGGATTCGAAGTCGTCGTTATCGGGGGCCGGGCTACCACTCGTGTAGCTGTTCTGATAAATATCATCCCAATTGGTGTCAACTGTCAGTTGTTCCGGGATGTTGTCTTCCCAATGCGATTCGTCGCCGCTGGCCTCGTAGGACGCGTCGGAAGAAGACTGTTCGGCAAAGGTGTCACGAACCTCATCTTTTCCGCTGCTGTCCTGTTCTTTGCCACCCTCAGACTGGCTGTTCGATTCGCTGTCGCCGTTATCGTAGCTGGTGTCATTGCCGTCGGTGTCATGGGATTCATCCACCTCCAGCATGGGGTTGGATTCCAGAGCCTGATGAATTTCTTGTTGTAAATCCAGAGTGGATAGCTGCAGGAGCCGGATTGCCTGCTGCAGCTGGGGAGTCATGGTCAGCTGTTGACCAAGCTTTAGCTGTAGCGAAATTTTCATGGCATCAGATACATCGTTGTTGCTCGTTGATAACAGTTGCTCGTTGATAACAGATATTGTGTTGGTCGCGCTCGCAGGCCCTTTTGGGCTCTTGTCGGGCGTTATTGAGGCATGATGGCTCTTCGTGGCCTGTTGCCGCTCTGCGCGCGTCAAGCAAGCATCATGCCGATCTGTGATGAATTTTGCAATATTTTTACCAGGGAAAATTTATGCTATGTCGTGAACCTGGCAGCCAGGCCGCAGGCTGCGCACGGTCAAATACGGAATTTTTCGCCAAGGTAGACGTCACGCACTTTTTGATTGGCCAGTATCTGTTCGGCACTGCCTTCGGCAATGATGCCCCCTTCGCTCACGATATAGGCTTTCTCACAGATATCCAGCGTTTCCCTGACGTTGTGATCAGTCAGCAGAACACCAATGCCGCGCGTTTTCAAGTGTTCGATGATGGATTTGATATCACTGACAGAGATCGGATCGACACCGGCAAAGGGCTCATCCAGCAAGATGAAGCGTGGATCATTGGCCAGTGCGCGCGCGATCTCGGTGCGCCTGCGTTCACCGCCGGACAGGCTCATACCCTTGTTGTGGCGTATGTGGGTGATATGGAACTCCTGAAGCAGGCTCTCCATTTTTTCCAGGCGCTGGGCGGCGTCGAGATCCTTGCGGGTCTGCAGGATCGCCATGATATTGTCTTCAACACTGAGATTGCGAAAAATCGATGAGTCTTGTGGCAGGTAACCAACGCCCAGGCGGGCACGCGAATAAATCGGCAGGCCGGAAAGCTCGGTATCATTCAATTGAATATTGCCGGCGTCAGCCTTGACCAGCCCTACAATCATGTAGAAGCAGGTGGTCTTGCCGGCGCCGTTGGGGCCGAGCAGGCCTACAATCTGGCCGCTGTTGACGCTAATGGACACGTCGCGAACCACTTGGCGGCCCTTGTATGATTTGGCCAGGTGTCTGGCTGCCAGAGTATCCATCAGTTAGGGTTGGTGTCCGTTGTCGGTACTTCTTCTGCCTGTTGTGCGCCGTTCGCTTGCGGTGTCGGGGCCAGTACGGCGTTGCAGGGGCCGGGAGAGTCGGTGGCCCCCGATTCCACGACATGTTTGATCTGCGAGCACTGCAATGCCGTGCGCCCGCGATTGAAACGGGCGTCGCCTATGAACTCGACAACCGACATCAGGCCGCTTTCCATGGATTCGTTATAATAAACAATTGAGTCGCTGTCGCCGTTAATTTCCTCAACGTCCGCCTGCGCGGCGCGCACAAAACGTGCCGGTTGTCCCTCAACAGTGACCTTGATCAGATCGCCGGTTTCGATGTCTTGTTCCAGGCGTGCAGTGTCGCCGAAAATACTGATCAGACCCTGTTGGAATCGAACATTGTCTCTCAGGGTCGTGATGCGTGTGTTACCTGACGATTCTATGCTGCCCGGGCCATCGGCGGAGGCATTCAGAACTTCATTGCTGTCTTCCTGCGCGACAGTATTGGCGACGCTGGTATTGGCAACTTCCTGGTCTGTGGATTCAAGGACGGGTTGGGCGCAGAGCGGCGCGCTGGTGCCGATAAAAACTATCAGCAGCGCAGCAGTGCGCAACACAGTGTTGGAACCTTTAATTGTCAACACGATAATACCGGCCCTGTATGTCAGATAAAAATGTGATGGTGTCCGCGCTGAGGTCGGCGCGCATACCCTGGGACGTCTGTTCCAGGCCGTTGCCGGTGACTGTGACCCGGGCGTCAGTAAACATGGTTTGTGTGGGAGGTTCTACTGTGAGCCGGTCACTGGTCAGGCGAACATTGCTGTTCTCTTCACTGCGATGCAGGATCTGAACAGCATCGGTCAAATTCAATTCCAGGATGTCTCCTCCGCTTGTGGCCCGAATTCTGCCTGAAGCGGCGGAAATATTCCAGCGTTCCCGGCTGCCTTCGAACATTTGCATCACCGGTTCCGTGAGCTCTGTCACCTGACCCGGGAACAGTCGTTGTTCGCTGGCAGACAGTGTGTAGGCCATCAGTCCGTTCTCGTCATAGATGACGCTGCGGATGCCACGCCCAAAGCCATCGAAGCTGGCTTCCGGACTGAGCACATCAATCTCATTGTCCTCAATCGGGGACACCCCGGTGCGCTCAGTCAGCAGCCAGGCAATCAGGATTGCCGGGATCAATGCCAATAACCATCGATATTTCAAGCGCTTCATGTTCGCCTCGGGATCTTGTCAATGCTGTTGTCAGCTTTCATAAAACGTCGCAACAGCCTGTTCGTACTTGCTCTGCGCGCGCAACAGAAAGTCTGCCACATCGCGCACCGCACCCTCGCCGCCCGCGCGGGTGGTGCACAGTGCGGCGCAATGGTGGACGCTTTCGTGAGCATTGGGGACCGCGATGGGCAAACCGATGCGGCGCATCACCAGCAGGTCGGGTAAATCGTCACCAACGTAGGCTATCTGATCCAGTGGGCATGGGTATGTCTGCAGCAGCTCATCCAGTGCGTTGGACTTGTCTTCCCGGCCCTGGGCAATCAGGTTTATGCCCAGGGCGGCAGCGCGTCTCTCCAGCGCGGCTGATTTACGACCACTGATAATGCCGACATGAATGCCGTTTTGCTGCAGCAGTTTAATGCCCTGGCCGTCCAGCGTATTGAAGGCTTTCATGACTTCACCGTGTTCGCCGTAGAACAACTGGCCGGTGGTCAGCACGCCGTCAACATCCAGCAACAGCAGAGTGATGGTTTCGGCGCGCTTCAGAACCTCGTCGGCGGTGTCATAGTATTTCATCGGCTGGGGCTCCGGTGGCAATGTTGACGTGGTTGCAATGGGGTCGTCGGGCTAACGGCCCGCTAAGTCGATATTCAGATAACGTTGGCTTGCAGCAGATCGTGCATGCGAATAATACCGTTCATGCGCAATTCATCGTCAGTCACGACCAGCGTGTACACCCGGTTATCCTCCATCAATTTTGCTGCCTCGGTCGCCAGGGCTTGCGCCTTGACGGTTTTGCTGTTGCGCGACATGACATCCTGCATTCGTGTTTTCAGGATATCCCGGCCAGCATCCAGGGCCCGGCGCAGATCGCCATCGGTGAACACGCCGGCCAACTGCCCATTGTCGTCGACAACCGTGGTCATGCCCAGGCCTTTACTGCTGATCTCATAAAGCGCATCTTTCAACAGGGTATTTTCCTGTACCCGCGGTATGGCATCGCCGCCATGCATGATATCAGCGACTTTAAGCAGCAGCCGCCGACCCAGGCGACCACCGGGATGGGAAAAGGCAAAATCTTCCTGGGTAAACCCTTTGGCTTCCAGCAACGCCATGGCGAGGGCATCGCCCATGACCAGTGTGGCCGTGGTGCTTGAGGTCGGAGCCTGTCCCAGCGGGCAGGCTTCCTCGTCGACCCGGGTGTCCAGATTGACATCGGCGCTGAGCGCCAGGACGGAATCCGGGTTGCCGGTCATGGTAATGAAAGGCACACCTTTGCGCTTGAACAGGGGCAGAATATTGATGAGCTCCTCTGTCGTGCCGGAATTGGACAGGGCGAGCACCACATCTTTTGCGGTTATCATGCCCAGGTCGCCATGGCTGGCTTCGGCGGGGTGCACAAACATGGCCGGGCTGCCGGTGCTGGACAGGGTGGCCGCAATCTTGCGTGCAATATGGCCCGATTTGCCCATGCCGGTCACCACTATCCGCCCGTCACAGGCCAGCATCAGCTGACAGGCACGAACGAAGGTGTCATCGATACGTTCGGCCAGCGCGCCAATGGCCTGATGCTCAATGCGAATAGTGCGCAAGGCACTGTTGATCAGTGACTGCCTTTGTTCCATGTTCTCTGGCGTCCGTCTGGCTAATGGATCTGGTAGTACATTATGCCGAACCAGCCGGCATAAAGCAGTAGAAATGCGATACCACTGAGGCGTCCGATCTGTTTGCCGCGGCGGATAGCCAGGTAGCAGATGGCCGCCAGTAGCAAAGTCATGATCATCATTGCGGTGTAGTCGCGGTAGAACAGGTCGCTGTGGAAACTGCCGGCTGCCAGCAGGCCGGGGAAGGGCAATACCACCAGAATATTCATGATGTTGGAGCCAATGATGTTGCCGATGGCCAGTTCATGGTGTCCCCGCAGTGCGCAGGTGACGGTGGCCGCCAGCTCTGGCAGGCTGGTACCCAGGGCGACCAATGTCAATCCGATAATGCCGGATGACACGCCCAGCGTCCCAGCGATTGAAATCGCGCCGCCCACCAGTGCTTCGGCGCCAATGATCAGCAGCGCCAGGCCCAGTAAAAGGTAACCGCCGGCCCGCAACGTGCTCATCTGGTCTGGCAGTTCGGTGTCGTCCTCTTCCAGGCCAGCGGCTTTGCGGCTAAACAGATAGTAGATGAAATAGGCAATGATGCCGATCAGAATCACGCTGTCGAGTACGCCGAGGTAGAGATTGGCCAGCAACAGACCGCAGACCGCGCTCACCAGCAAAAGGGCTGGTATCTCTTTTCGGGACAATGACTTGGGTGGCGTGATGGGTTTGATGACAACGGCAACGCCCAGTGCCACGCCGAGATTGAAAATATTGGAACCGACTGCGTTGCCGATAGCCAGCTCAGGTTCACCGGCCAGCGCGGAAGCGGCCGATGAGAAAATCTCGGGCGCCGATGTGCCAAAGGCAACGATGGTCAGGCCGATAACCAGTGGCGAAATCCCAAGGTTTCGGGCAAATGCGGAAGCGCCGAACACAAATTTGTCCGCACCCCAGATAAGGCCGGCAAAGCCCAGGCAGATAATAAAGACGTCTAACAGCATAAGGTCCAGCACAAGATCAGGTTCAGGCTCATTGCGGGTCGCTCATTAGACGGATGATTGTTCTGGCTTGCAAGTAGTAATTTATCGGCCGCGCTAATTGAGGTACACTGCAACAGTGTCCCGGGTGATCGGCAGATGCTACCGTTATTCTCATTTAAATGCATCCGTCGTTAATATCAGTCTGTCATGGCATCACTCGGCAGTCGGGCTTGATTGGAGTTTTAACTATATGAAATTTATTAATAAATTGCTTGTTCTGGGTTTTGCTCTGTTATTCATGCCATTGGCTGCGGCGCAAGCGCCGACGCTGTCTGCGGTTGAGGCTGCGGAACAGTCAATCACGCAGTTATTGAAGCGCGTCGAAGAGCTGCGTCCTTATTTCGAGTCAGACCAGGAGCGGTACTATGCCGGCATCCAGGAAGAAGTGGGGCGCTTTGTAGATTTCAGTCAGGTCGCGACCGGTGTCATGGCGCGCTTTTCTGAAGATGCCACGGACGAACAGATAGAAGCCTTTGGTGAGAAGCTGCGGGCAACCCTGACGCGGTTTTACGGCTCTGCACTGGTCGAGTACGGTGGTCAGGAACTGAATTACATGCCGCCACGGAATCCGCCGGAAGACCCGGAGGCACCGACCAATGTGCGCATGCAGATTGTGTCCGACGGCACCCGGATTGAGTTGCAGTATGCCCTGTTTCTGAATGAAAACAGAGAGTGGAAGCTGCGCAACCTGTATGTGGGTGGCATCAACTTGCGCCGCCAGTACCACACCCAGTTTGCGGCGCTGATGGCTCGCCATAACAATGACATTGATGCTGTGATCGAAGCCTGGCAATAAGCAGTTTACTAGAGTGACGGTTGACGAGAGTGACGGTTGGCGAGAATTAGCGGTTAGAGCAAGTTGCTGGAAAATGATGCTGGAGAAAGCTGGATGACGGATTTGAATGTAGATGCACAGGCGTTGGAAGAGCTGCTCAAGACCAGCTTTCCGGACTGTAACGTGCGCGTTGAAGGGGGCGGTGGCAAATTTCAGCTTGCCATGGTGGGGGAAACGTTTGCCGGTCTGAATGCCGTCAAGCGACAGCAGCTGGTTTATCAGCACCTGAACGCGCACATACGCTCTGGCGCGGTGCACGCCGTCTCCATGCAGTTAACAACGCCTGAAGAATCTGCTACGGCCTGACTCCTGAACCTTTTTCTTGAGCCTTTGGCCAACCTACCTCAATACCAGGATCATTCATGGATAAGCTTTTAATTCAGGGTGGCGCCAGCCTGAGCGGAGAAATTCGTGCAGCCGGTGCCAAGAATTCGGCATTGCCGATTCTCGCGGCGACGCTGCTGACGCGCGACACGGTGCAGGTCTGTAACCTTCCTCATCTGTACGACATCACGACCATGATTGAGTTGCTTGGGTGCATGGGTGTGGAGCCGGTGGTTGACGCCAGACTCAACGTGGAAGTAAACAGCTCCTCCATCACTCAGTTCAGCGCCCCCTACGATCTGGTGAAAACCATGCGCGCTTCTATCCTGGTGCTGGGCCCGATGCTGGCACACTTTGGCCAGGCTGAGGTTGCACTTCCTGGCGGTTGCGCCATTGGCAGTCGCCCGGTAAATCTGCATATCAGCGCATTGCAGAAAATGGGCGCTGATATTGTGGTCGAAGATGGATACATCAAGGCATCAGTCGACGGCCGCCTGAAAGGCTGCCATATCTTCATGGATATGTGCACGGTCACGGGTACCGAGAATGTGCTGATGGCTGCAACACTGGCGGAAGGTCAAACTGTCATCGAAAATGCCGCTCGCGAACCTGAAGTGGTCGATCTGGCTAACTGTCTGATCGCCATGGGTGCCGATATACACGGCCAGGGTACAGATACCATCGTGATCAACGGCAAAGCCAAGCTGCATGGCTGCAGTTACTCTGTTATGCCGGATCGCATTGAAACGGGAACCTACCTGATTGCTGCGGCGGCCACGCGTGGGAAAATCAAAATCAAAGATACCCGGCCCGACATTCTTGAGGCTGTGCTGAGCAAACTTGAAGAGGCCGGCGCTGATATACGTGTGGGTGAGGACTGGATAGAGCTGGATATGCATGGCCGGCGTCCAAAAGCTGTGTCACTGCGGACGGCCCCTTATCCGGCTTTTCCGACCGATATGCAGGCACAGTTTACCGCGATGAACGCTATAGCGATCGGCACCGGTTCAATCACTGAAACCGTGTTTGAAAACCGCTTCATGCACGTGCATGAGATGACTCGTATGGGTGCCTCCATGCAGGTGCAGGGCAATACCGTCATCGTCAACGGCGTCGCAAAACTAAAGGGCGCGCCGGTGATGGCTACTGATTTACGTGCTTCGGCAAGTCTGGTCATTGCCGGCCTGGTGTGTGATAACGAAACCCTGGTGGATCGCATTTATCACATTGATCGTGGTTACGAATGCATCGAGGAAAAATTGCAGTCGCTTGGCGCAAAAATACGCCGCATACCGTCCTGAGTCGGACGGGCAGGGAATAAATCATGGTGGAAATGTCAAATCAGCCTATTGTGATGGCGCTGACCAAAGGTCGTATTCTGGAAGAGGTGATGCCTTTGCTGGAGCGAGCGGGTATTCGCCTGCTGGAAGATCACAGTAAAAGTCGCAAACTTATTTTTGATACCAATGTGCCTGATCTGCGTATCATGATCGTACGTGGCTCCGATGTACCCACATATGTCGAGTTTGGCAGCGCCGATCTCGGTGTTGTTGGCAAAGACCTGCTGATGGAGTACGGCGAAGGTGCATTTTATGAGCCGCTTGATCTGGGCATAGCCCGGTGCCGGTTGATGACGGCTGCGCCAGTGGGTGCCCCGGTGCCGCGCGGACGCGTCAGAGTCGCCAGCAAGTTTGTTAATATTGCCCGCCGTTACTTTGCCGAGCAAGGATTGCAAACTGATATAATCAAACTTAACGGGGCACTCGAGCTGGCACCATCCATGGGGCTGGCTGACTGGATTGTGGATATTGTGGACAGCGGCAATACACTGCGTGCCAATGGCCTTGAGCCGCTGGAGCTGATTGCAGACATCAGTTCGCGAATAATCGTAAACAAGGCCGCCATGAAGATCAAACATGCTCAGCTTAGTGAGTTGCTGCTGCGTATTGAGCAGGCTGTCAGTACCGGGCAGGCTGAGACTCTGGCGGACTGATGGGTGTGCCACAGGGCACTGAAAAGAGATTGAAACAGGCGGGGCGTAGAATGACTGACACAATAGTGATCGCAAGGCTGGATGCTGATCAGGCAGATTTTGTCACGGCGCTTGATGCCTTGCTGGATCGTCGCATGATCGAAGATCAGGGCACCAGCAAAGTCGTTGCTGATATCCTGCACGATGTCCGGACTCGCGGTGATGAGGCAGTACTGGATTACAGTCGCCGGTTTGACCGTTCTGAAGCAAAGGCCGTCAGCGAGCTGGAAGTGAGCAAGGCACAAATGCAGGCGGCACTGGACAGCCTCGACAAAGAGCTTCTGCAGGCCCTGCACACGGCAGCAGATAGAATACGCCTCTACCATGAGAAGCAGTTGCAGCCATCCTGGCAGTACGAGGAGGACGACGGTTCCGTTTATGGTCAGTACGTCACCGCGCTGGAGCGAGTGGGCATTTACGTGCCCGGCGGCAAAGCCAACTACCCTTCATCAATGCTGATGAACGCGATTCCTGCCAAAGTGGCCGGTGTCGACGAAGTTATTGCCGTGGTGCCCACTGCTTACGGTGCGGATGCAGGGGGGGCCGGACGGCTGATTTTTGCTGCCGCTGCGGTGGCGGGTGTTGACAGGCTGTTCACCATTGGCGGTGCCCAGGCGATTGCCGCCCTGGCATTTGGCACGCAGACCATTCCTAGAGTCGACAAAATCACGGGGCCCGGAAACGTGTATGTGACGGCGGCCAAAAAGCAGGTTTTTGGTGAGGTCGGTATCGATATGATTGCGGGCCCGTCAGAGCTGACCATTGTCTGTGATGGTAAAACCGATCCCGACTGGGTAGCCATGGATCTGTTCTCACAGGCCGAGCACGACGAGAAGGCACAATCCATACTGATCAGCACAGACCGGGAATTTCTCGACCGGGTTCAGGCCAGCATTGAGCGTTTGCTGCCGACGATGGAACGTCGGGATATCATTCGCACGTCAATGCAGAACCGTGGTGCATTGATCTACGCGGCAGACCAGGATGCAGCCATGCGCGCGTGTAACAGGATTGCTCCGGAGCATCTGGAGTTGTCGGTGGACGAGCCCGAGTTGTGGCTCAAGAAGGTGCGTCATGCGGGCGCGGTTTTCCTGGGACGCTACACGCCCGAGGCCCTGGGTGATTATTGTGCCGGCCCCTCCCACGTGCTGCCGACGTCAGGCACCGCACGATTCTTTTCACCGCTGGGGGTATATGATTTTCAGAAGCGCAGTTCGATCATAAACTGCTCGGCTGCAGGGGCGGCGAGACTGGCGCCGATTGCGGAAAAGCTGGCGCAGAATGAACACCTTCAGGCGCATGCGCTGTCAGCAGCGTGGCGAATTCCCGGCCGCAAATAATGGTCTTGAACACGCACCCGGTTCAGTCGAGGTTGCTGTCCGGAAGCAGTGTGTCATCGTTGAGCCGGGTGCGGTATTGCGCCGTGCCGGTGCCCAGAGTCACTGAGATAGTCTGGTATTCGCCGGCGCGGAATATATTCAGATCCACGGTCTGACCGGGCGCTTTCCTGTTGATCTGCTCGATGGCGCCGATAACACTGCTGATGGCCGTTCCGTCAATTGCCACCATGACATCTCCGGCCGCAATGCCAGCACGCTCGGCCGGACTGCCATTGGTTACCTGTTCTATCAGCAAGCCTTCAATATCTGCATTGCCGAAAAAAGTGCGACTTGACTCTTCGGTTAGCAACTCACCTGTTATGACACCCAGGTAACCTGATGTCACTACCCCGTGCTGAATCAACTGCTCAACAATGATCATGGCTTTGTTAACGGGTACTGCAAAGCCGATGCCATCCGAACCACCGGATTCGGAATAGATAAATGAATTGATGCCAATCAGTGAGCCGCTGGCATCAATCAGTGCGCCACCCGAGTTGCCATAATTCATTGCTGCATCGGTCTGGATATACTCAACAATGGGTAGTCCGTCACGTGGAATACCCAGTGCGCTTACGATGCCGCGTGATACTGATTTCTGATTCATCAGGTCCCGGCGAGGATAGCCGATGGTCAGTACCGAATCGCCAACGCGAATACCATCAGAGGTGCCAATCGGCACAGGTGGCGGCAGCACGGTACTGTCCACTTTCAGCAATGCCAGGTCTGTGCTGATGTCAGACCCGATCAACTGGGCCCGGGCATTCACGCTGTTGCCCTGTTCGTCACTGAAATGCACCTCAATGTCTTCGGCGCCTTCGATAACATGAAGAGCGGTCAGAATGTGACCTTCTGCGCTGACAGCGACACCTGAACCCAGGCTGTCCCACAGGCGTTCGGAAGGCAGGGTTTGCAGTAATTCGCGAAAAGCCGGGGGTAACTCGTCCGCCGGTGGCAGCTCGATCTGCTCTCGAATGGTTGAGTGAATGCTGACAACGGACGGTGCTGCCCGCTCTACGGCATCTGCGAATGAGGGCAGGGCAAAATCCTGCATATCGGTAGCTGATATCTGGGTTGCGGGTGGTGTTGTGCTGCCAGTGACTGGTCGGGACAGGTTCTGCAATTGTTGGTACTGCAGCAGCACAACAGCGAGGAGTACACCGGTCATTACAGGCCAGCTTATAAACTGCAGAAATTTCTTCATAAGGCCGCTGTCGTTCGTGTGAATTGCTATAATCGCCGACTTCTTTGATACTCGGTGACTATGTTGATGCATTATGCGAATAATTGCTGCTTATGTGAAGGTAAATCGGAATGACTGTCAGTCTTGATGAGTTAATGGCCGCGCTGACACGCGAGTTGAAACCGGAACAGTTCAAGGACTATTGCCCTAATGGTTTGCAGGTTCAGGGTCGCGCGCAGGTAGCGCGGCTGGTCAGTGGCGTCACCGCCTGCCAGGCCCTGATTGATGCCGCGATCGAGCAAAATGCCGATGCGATACTGGTGCATCATGGTTATTTCTGGCGTGGTGAAGATGCGGTCCTGACCGGATTGAAGCGTCAGCGCATAAAAACCCTGATGCAGCACGATATCAGCCTGATCGCCTACCATTTGCCCCTGGATGCGCATGCCGAGCTGGGTAACAATGTGCAGCTGGCAAAGGTGCTGGGGTTTACGCCGGCTGCTCCGCTGACGCGGCAGAACAATCATGATATGGGCTTGCTGGCGCATTTGCCGGAATCAGTCGCGGGCGAAGATTTGGCCAGGCTGCTGGCCCGGCGCTTGCTGCGCGAGCCTTTGCATATTGCCGGCACTGAGGGCCCCATACGCACGGTAGCCTGGTGTACGGGCGCTGCGCAGGGCTACATTGAGCAGGCGATCGCCGCAGGTGCCGATGCGTACATATCGGGTGAAATATCCGAGCAGACAGTTCATATCGCGCGCGAATACGGGATACATTATTTTGCTGCCGGCCACCATGCCACCGAGCGCTACGGTGTGCAGGCGCTGGGCAGTCTGCTTGCCCAGCGCTTTGGTCTGCACCACCAGTTTATCGATATCGATAATCCGGTTTGAGGCGTTAGTGCGCTTTCTGGTGTCAGCTCTTCTTGATGATGCCTTTTTCCTGCATCAGGGCAACGACCTTGTCCAGGCAATCTTCGACTGACAGTGCTTCAGTGTCCAGCTCCAGGTCCACTTTCTCCGGTGGTGCGTAAGGGAAGGAAATGCCGGGTATATCAGCTGAACCGGTAGACTCGGCGGCCGCGTAGATACCACTTGGGTCGCGTTGCTGGCACACACTGATCGGCGGGTTCAGGTATACGATGTGGCAGTTGTCCTTGCCGATCACGCTGACTGCATGTTCACGCGAATCGGGATTGGGGGCAACAAACGCGGCACAACAGATCATCCCGGAATCGTTGAGGAAGCGGGCGATATGGGCACTGCGGCGCAGATTTTCGGCGCGACCCTGGGCATCGTGCGGCAGGTCTTTGCTGATGCCCAGTCGCATGGCCTTGCCATCCAGCACGGTGCTGACCCGGCCCATGTCAAACAGGCGTCGCTCCAGTCCGTGCGCCAGCGTAGATTTGCCGGCGCCGGAGACACCGATGAACATCAGCGTGGCTGGCTTCTGGCCGTATCGTGCTGCACGTTCTTCGCGTGTGACGTGAGTTGTGCTGCTACGGGCCCGGCGTCGGCGAGCTGCGGCACTTTCCAGATTGATCATGCCTGCGCCAACGGTGACATTCGTCAATCGGTCAACGACGATAAAGGCGCCGGTGCTGCGATTTTTTTCGTAACTGTCGATGCAGACGGGCTGATCGACACTTATTTCGCATAAGCCGATTTCGTTCAGTTCCAGTCCGGGCGCAGGTTTCTCTTCCAGGCTGTTGACATCAATCTGGTGCTTGAGTGCAGTCACACGGCCGCTGACCGTTTTACTGCCCAGTTTGAAGTCGTAGAGCTTGCCCGGCAACATGGCGGCGTCAGTCATCCACACAACGGTGGCGTCAAACTCTTCGGTGATGGTTGGCTGATTGTCCCGGTGCACAATCATGTCGCCACGACTGACATCTATCTCATCCTCAAGTGTCAGTGTGATTGCCATTTCTGCATGCGCCAGCTCCAGTTCCTCGTCGAAGGTGACAATGGATTTGATACGGCTTTTCTTGCCTGAGGGCAATACGGTGATTTCATCGCCCTTGCGCACGACGCCGGAAGCCATGGTGCCGCAAAAGCCACGGAAATTCAGGTTGGGGCGGTTCACATACTGCACCGGATATCGGAAATCGTCGTAGTTGCGGTTTTCGGCGATCTGTACGTGCTCAAGCAGCGACATCAGGGTCGGGCCGTCGTACCATGGCATGTGTTCACTGGCGTTAACCACGTTGTCGCCGTTAAGGGCTGACATGGGAATAAAATGGAATTCGGCATCCCGCAGCTTTTCACTGAACTTGAGATAGTCCGCTTTGATTCTGTCAAAGACCTCTTCACTGAAGTCCATCAGGTCCATTTTATTGATCGCCACCACAATATGCTTGATACCCAGTAGCGAGGTGATGAAGCTATGACGGCGAGTCTGAACCTGCACACCGTGGCGGGCGTCAATCAGGATGATCGCCAGGTCGCAGGTCGATGCGCCGGTGGCCATATTACGAGTGTACTGCTCGTGACCGGGCGTGTCGGCGATGATGAACTTGCGCTTGGAAGTCGAGAAGTAACGGTAGGCTACGTCAATGGTAATGCCTTGTTCCCGCTCGGCCTGCAGACCATCAACCAGCAGGGCCAGGTCAAGTTTGCCGCCGGTGGTGCCGGATTTGACGCTGTCGGCCGTGATGGCGGCCAGCTGATCTTCGTAAATCATCTTGGAGTCATGCAGCAGGCGACCGATCAGGGTACTTTTGCCGTCATCCACGCTGCCGCAGGTCAGCAGGCGCAGCATCTCTTTGCGTTCGTGTTGTGCCAGATAGGCGGTGATATCGGTGCTGATAAGCTCTGATTGATGTGACATGTCAGAAGTACCCTTTGCGTTTCTTTTCTTCCATGGAGCCGGCCTGATCGGAATCGATCAGTCGTCCCTGGCGTTCCGAACTGGTGGTCAGCAGCATCTCCTGAATGATATCCGGCAAGGTTGTTGCCGCGGATTCGACTGCCCCGGTCAGCGGGTAGCAGCCCAGGGTGCGGAAGCGGACCATCTTTTGCTGGATTTCTTTGCCGGGCGGAATGGGCATGCGGTCATCGTCGACCATGATGTCAATACCATCCATATTGACCACCGGGCGCTCCTTGGCGAAATACAGGGGCGAAATGTCAATGTTGTTCAGATAGATGTATTGCCAGATATCCAGCTCTGTCCAGTTCGACAGCGGGAACACACGGATGCTTTCGCCCCGGTTCACTTTGCCGTTGTAAATATTCCACAGCTCGGGGCGCTGATTCTTGGGGTCCCAGCGGTGGTTTTTGTCGCGGAATGAGAATACGCGTTCTTTTGCCCGTGACTTTTCTTCGTCACGGCGACCGCCACCAAACGCAGCATCAAATTTATGTTTATCGAGGGCCTGACGTAAGGCCTGGGTCTTCATCACATCCGTGTGTTTTTCACTGCCGTGTGTGAACGGACCGATACCGGCATCAACGCCTTCCTGGTTGATATGCACAATCAGATCCAGGCCCAGTTTTTCCATCTGTGCGTCGCGGAACTGGATCATTTCACGGAACTTCCAGGTCGTGTCGATGTGCATCAGGGGGAAGGGCAACCGGCCCGGGTAAAATGCTTTCAGCGCCAGGTGCAGCATCACCGAGGAGTCTTTACCAATGGAGTAGAGCATGACGGGGTTACTGAATTCAGCGGCGACCTCGCGAATGATGTGGATGCTTTCGGCTTCCAGTTGCTTCAGGTGTGTCAGGTTGTAATCAGCCATGATGTATTCGTACCGGGTGCTGCAGCGATTCCGTCATGCCGGCGCTGCGGTGTATCAAAAGGGTTCGGGAGTTGGTCAGTCGTCGTTGACGGTCTGCTTATTGTTGTTTTTGTTGCTCTTTTCCTTGCTTTGACCGTTGTCGGGATCCAGTCCAAAATTCTCAGCCAGCGCGCCGGACTGCCCGGGCGCTTTTTTGGGGGCGTAATCCTTGGGTGGTTCCAGCGAATCATCATCGGCAGGGTAGAACATTGTCTGTTCTGCCGCGGGCAGCAACTTGCTGGCGACATCCTCAGTACACAGGTCCTGCGCGCCACCGGCCAGGTGCTGGTATACATCGCGATAGCTCTCGGTCATGTGCTGGACCAGTTCCGCTGTGGTATTGAAATGATCGCTGACGTTCTCGCGATACTGGGCGTGATGACGCTGCAACTCCTGGATACGTGTTTCCAGTTCGGAGACTTTGGCAGGGCTGCTGCCACTGATTCGCCTGGCAATAAGCAAGCCCGCCACCAGGCCGACAGCCAGGCAAACGATACCGGTTAACCACAACATATTAAAACTCTTCCTTCGCTTGTGTAGGCGCAAGTATAACGCGAAAACGGTCGGATGACCTGCGCCTATTCTAACATGATGTCCGCCCCGTGTTGAACGGCCGGCGCCTAATGGGGACGGAGGGAATATTTTTTATTCCCTCCGTCCCCATTAGGCGTCTAGAATGCGGGGCTTTGGACCATTGCCGGTTTCCCGATCATGACACCTTTACAGCGTTATCACGATGATCTGGCCCGTGGCGCATTGTTGCCTGATGAGGCGCAGGCACGGGCAATCATGCATGTTCAGCGGGTCTATGATGAGGTGCTGGCTGCAGACAGGCGGGCCGGCAAGGGGTTTGATTTTGGCCGTTTGCTGTCGCCGTCGGGCTGGGCCGGCCTGTTCGGATCCAGGGCAAAGGGCGCAGTCAAGGGCATCTATTTCTACGGCGGAGTCGGGCGCGGCAAGACCTACATCATGGATACGTTCTATGAATGCCTGCCTCTGGCCAACAAGCAGCGCACGCATTTTCACCGTTTCATGCAAATGGTACACGGTCGCCTGACTGCTCTGAAGGGTCAGAAAAATCCGCTGGAGCAGGTGGCCGCTGATATTGCTGAAACGGCCCGGGTGCTGTGTTTTGATGAATTCTTTGTCTCCGATATTGGCGATGCGATGATTCTTGGGCGATTACTGGAGCATCTGATGGATGCCGGTGTGGTGCTGATTGCGACCTCCAATATCCACCCGGATGGGCTGTATGCCAATGGTCTCCAGCGCGAGCGTTTTTTGCCTGCAATAGCCTTGCTGCACAAACATACCAGTATTGTGGAGCTGGATGGTGGCGTGGATTACCGCTTGCGGGCCCTGAAGCAGGCCTGTCTGTATTTTTCGCCGCTGGGCGATGATGCAGAGCAGGCGCTGCACGCCGCTTTCTCCCGGCTGGCCCCCGAGCATGCTGACTCACAGTTGGGCGGCGAGATCGAGATTCTGGAGCGGGCGCTGCCGGTGCGTCAGGTTGCCGATGATGTGGTCTGGTTCGATTTCGATGATTTGTGTGATGGTGCCCGCAGCGCTTACGACTATATCGAACTGGCAAAGGTCTACCATGCAGTGGTACTTGGCAATGTGCCTCAGATGGGGGCAGCGCAGGACGATGTGGCACGAAGATTTGTCAGTCTGGTCGATGAGCTGTATGATCGCCATGTAAAATTGATTCTGTCCGCTGCGGTACCCTTGCCGGATCTATATGTCGGGCAAGGTCTGGCATTCGTGTTTGAGCGTACCCGCAGTCGCCTGTTGGAGATGCAGTCAGAAGAATATCTGGCCCGCGAGCACCGCCCCTGATCAATTTAATACTTTCTATCCATAAAATGCTTGAATAATGACAGGCGCTTCGGTAGTATTCGCGCTCCCTGAAGATAATGCCCGTTCGGTGACGTTACATGAAGACTTTTAGTGCAAAACCACAGAATGTAGAACATAACTGGCTGCTCGTAGATGCAGAAGGCCAAACGCTTGGGCGTATGGCAACTGAAATCGCCAGCCGCCTGCGTGGAAAACACAAACCTGAGTACACGCCTCACGTGGATACCGGTGACTTTATTGTTGTGGTAAATGCTGAGAAGGTCCGGGTAACCGGCAAAAAAGCAAAAGACAAAATGTATTACAGTCACTCCGGATATCCGGGTGGCCTGAAAACTTTTAGCTTTGAAAAGCTCATTGACCGTTCTCCGGAGCGTGTGCTCAAGCTGGCTGTGAAGGGCATGTTGCCTCGCACGCCGCTGGGTCGGGCAATGTTCAAAAAGCTCAAGGTTTATGCTGGTACTGAGCACCCTCATGCGGCCCAACAGCCGCAGGCACTGCAACTGTAAGAATATACAAAGGATTTACGAGGCTCACTGAATTCCTATGGCAACGACACAATACTACGGCACTGGCCGACGTAAAACAGCGACTGCACGAGTGTTTATCACCAAAGGCAGTGGTAACATCACGGTAAACCAGCGCACACTGGACGGCTTTTTCGGCCGCGAAGTTGCCCGCATGATCGTGCAGCAGCCGCTTGAGCTGCTGGAAATGGCTGGCAAGTTCGATATCAAGGTGACTGTCAGAGGCGGTGGTAGTTTTGGTCAGGCGGGCGCGATTCGCCACGGTCTGACCCGGGCCCTGATTGCCTATGATGAAGAGCTTCGGTCTCCGCTGCGTAAAGCAGGCTTTGTAACCCGCGATGCCCGTGAGGTTGAGCGTAAAAAGGTTGGTCTGCGTAAAGCTCGCAAGCGTCCTCAGTACTCCAAGCGTTGATCCGGACCGGGGGTTATCCCGGCCTTGTCAGCTCTTGATTCGCAAAAAAAGCGCTGTTGCCGAGAGGCAGGCGCTTTTTTTGTTTTGTTAAAAAATAAATCTCTTTTTTATTCAAGCGCTTAACTGCATTTGTTGTGAATGCGTGCTTGAAAAAAATCGCAAAATTGACTACCATTCTGCCCGTTTGCCGGTTTGCGCCTTTCAGCCAGTATCATAGTTAGTCAGACAGCAGGGACAGACGCTGTCGATCCGGGGCGGATAGTGGGTTCCGGGGTCAAGAGGCCAGCATAATAATAAGCGCAGCAACGCAGCATTAGCAGATTTTCGCCCGGCTCTGGTCCAGTACCAGGGCAGGCACTACTCTTTTTTGAAGACGACAAAGCTCAGGAGAATACACGGTGAGTGAAGACGGTACTGATTCTGGCCGCAGACGGTTTTTATTGGGGTCAACCTCGGTCGTAGGGGCAGCCGGTGTCGTGGGGGCCATAGTTCCCTTCGTCGGTTCCTGGAATCCCAGCGCCAAGGCGCGCGCAGCGGGAGCGCCGGTGAGAGTTGACATCAGTCGTATCGAAGAGGGCGCCATTCTCGGCCCGATTCCCGCATGGCGCGGACGACCCATTTTTGTCGTGCGCCGCACCCAGGAAGCCCTGGATGCCCTGCCGACTCTGGATTCCGAGGTTCAGGATCCCAATTCGGAGCAGCCGGAACAACCGGAATATGCAACCAACCAGTATCGTTCGCGCAGCCCCGAAGTGCTGGTGCTGATCGGTCTCTGTCCTCATCTGTTCTGTTCGCCGACGCCTCGTCTGTCAATCCGGGCGGAGCCGTTTGAGGCTGACTGGAAAGGTGGTTTCTACTGTCCCTGTCATGGTTCCAAGTTTGATATGGCAGGCCGTGTGTACAATGGTTCGCCTGCGTCACGCAATATGGAAGTACCACCTCACTACTTTGAATCCGACAATATCCTGGTGATTGGTGAAGACGGGGTGGATGCATAATGAGCGATACTAAGAAACAAGGCTTTATCGTATCTTCCC
This sequence comes from Pseudohongiella sp., assembly GCF_040877505.1. Taxonomy (NCBI): domain Bacteria; kingdom Pseudomonadati; phylum Pseudomonadota; class Gammaproteobacteria; order Pseudomonadales; family Pseudohongiellaceae; genus Pseudohongiella; species Pseudohongiella sp. The sequence continues at coordinate 78,663 of NZ_JBBDNQ010000034.1, read as the reverse complement.
TGGTGGGTTTACGAGACTGGACCAACGACCGCTTGCCCATTGTAAATGCTTGGGAAAAGCATATGAGCAAGTACTACGCGCCGAAGAACTTCAACTTCTGGTATTTCTTTGGTGTGTTGTCACTGGTTGTTCTGGTGATTCAGCTGGTGTCAGGCATTTTCCTGACCATGCACTACACCAACAGCGCCGAGGGCGCGTTCGCATCGGTTGAATACATCATGCGTGATGTCGAATTCGGCTGGCTGCTGCGTTACATCCATTCCACTGGTGCATCCGCTTTCTTTGTAGTGGTTTATCTGCACATGTTCCGTGGCCTGATGTACGGCTCTTACAAAAAGCCACGCGAGCTGATCTGGGTGTTTGGCATGGCCATCTACCTGATATTGATGATGGAAGGTTTCATGGGCTACGTTCTGCCCTGGGGCCAGATGTCTTACTGGGGGGCCAATGTCATTGTGTCTCTGGTAGGCGCGATCCCCATCATTGGTGAAGATCTGCTGGTATGGGTGCGTGGTGACTTCCTGATCTCCGGGGCCACCCTGAACCGCTTCTTTGCCCTGCATGTGGTGGCATTGCCCATCATTCTGATCGGTCTGGTGGTATTGCACCTGCTGGCGCTGCACGAAGTCGGTTCCAACAACCCTGACGGTATCGACATCAAGAAGAACAAGGATGCCAACGGGATCCCGGTTGATGGGGTGCCTTTCCATCCGTTCTACACCGTGCACGATCTGGTCGGCATCACTGTCTTCCTGTTTGTGTTCTGTTTTGTGATTTTCTTTGCCCCGGAGATGGGCGGTTACTTCCTTGAGCCACCAAACTTCCAGGAAGCCAACCCGCTGGTCACACCGGAGCACGTACCGCCAGTCTGGTACTTCACGCCGTTCTATTCCATGCTGCGTGCCGTGACGGTGCCGCTGTTTGGTATTGATGCGAAGTTCTGGGGCATGATCGTCATGTTTGGCGCCATCGCCATCCTGTTCGTGCTGCCGTGGCTGGATCGCAGCCAGGTACGCTCGATCCGCTACAAAGGCTGGTACAGCCGCATCGCGTTGCTGATCTTCACGGCCAGCTTCCTGATTCTGGGCTATCTGGGCACGCTGGGCACCAGCGCAGGCCGTATTGCACTGGCGCAGTTCTGCACCGTACTTTACTTCCTGTTCTTCTTCCTGATGCCCTGGTATACCAAGGCAGAGAAGACCTTTACTGAGCCTCAGCGTGTGACCGGTCGCTGGATCACCAACAAGCAGCTCGCCATTACGCTGGCATTGCTGGCGGCCCTGGTATTCCTGCCACTGAAAGCAGTGGGCGCTGAAGTGACAGTGGATCTGGAGCCGGTGGAGATGGACCTGCGCGATGAGGCATCCCTGCAGCGCGGCTTCACGTCTTACATGAACTACTGCCATTCATGTCACTCCTTGCAGTATGCGCGTTACCAGCGTACTGCCGACGATCTGGGAATTCCGGTCGAACTGGTGATGGACAACCTGGTGTTCGGTGATGCGGCTATCGGTGATCTGATGGAAAACAACATGGATCCGGTAGACAGCAACGACTGGTTCGGCAAAACACCTCCGGATCTGACCCTGGCTGGCCGGTTGCACAGCCCTGCGTGGTTGTACGGTTACCTGCGCTCGTTCTATACGGATTCGAGCCGGGTATGGGGTGTCAACAACACCGTGTTCCCGAACGTCGGTATGCCCAACGTCCTGTATGATCTGCAGGGAGAAGTGGTCTGCAGTAACAATGCTGAAGCGCCTGAAGACTGTGAATTAAGTCACGTTCCCGGTACCGGTGAGTTGTCACCCGAAGAGTTCGACGCTTTTATCTATGACATGGTTAATTTCCTCTACTACATCGGTGAGCCTGTGCGTCTCAAGCGTCAGTCAATAGGTGTCTATGTATTGGGTTTCCTGGCCATACTGTTTGTGCTGGTGACATTGCTTAACCGTGAATACTGGCGGCGCATCCACTAAGGGTGCTTTGCACTGACAAGCGCGTGATGTAGCGATCAGGCTAATTCGATTTTTTGAGGAAAGGTTTATGGGTGTTGTAGCAAAGCGCTCTTCCATGACGTTCTATTCTGATGGCAGTTCTCAGTACAGCCATCGGGTGCGGATAGTCCTGGCCGAGAAAGGGGTTACCGTTGAAACTGTCAATGTTGACCCGGCGAACACACCAGAAGATCTGGCTTCGTTGAATCCCTATAACAGTCTGCCCACTCTCGTGGATCGTGATCTGGTGCTGTATGAAGCCAATATCATGATGGAGTATCTCGACGAGAGGTTCCCGCACCCGCCTTTGTTCCCGGTATACCCGGTAGCAAGGGCGCAGAGTCGCCTGTGGATGTACCGTATCCAGCGTGACTGGTGTCAGGTAGTTGATGACCTGACGGCGGGCAAAGGTACAGCTGCTCAACAGGAAAAGATGAAAAAGGAGCTGCGCGAGAGTCTGATCTCGATTGCACCGATTTTTTCCGAAAAACCCTTTTTCATGAGTGATGAATTTACGATCGTTGATTGTTGCGTGACGCCCATTCTGTGGCGTCTGCCGTCACTGGGTATAGATCTGGGCAACCATAAATCCGTTCAGCCGTTGCTGCAATACAGAGCACGCCTGTTTTCCCGTGATTCAGTCAGAGCCAGTCTGTCGGATCAGGAAAAAGAGATGGTGTAAGTGTGAGCATGACGTCGAGTCGCCCGTATCTGCTGCGTGCCCTGTACGAGTGGATTCTGGAAAATCAGTGTACGCCTTACATTGTGGTCAATGCCTACGCCAATGAGGTGATGGTGCCGCAGGAATATGTCAAGGACGGGCAGATTATCCTCAATATCTCTCCGTCGGCGGTTCATGCACTGGAGATGACCAACGAGGCAATCAACTTTAATGGCAGGTTTTCCGGCATTCCAACCCCGGTCTACGTGCCTGTGACAGCGGTCATGGGTATTTACGCGCGAGAGAACGGGCAGGGTATGGTATTTGAAACGGAAAACCCGTCACCTGAACCGCCTCCGCCAGCCCCCAAGTCCGTCAAAAATGAAAACAAGCCGGACAAATCGAAAGCGTCGGAATCCAAGAGCCGGTCCCGTCCGTCATTGCGAGTGGTGAAATAGCGGGCTGCTCTGCTATTGCCCCACCCACAACCCTCAAAGATATTCGAAGACGTTGACCACACGTTGCACGCCGCCAACGTTACGTGCCAGCTCGATCGCCCGGTTGCCTTCTTCCCGGCCCACAATGCCCATCAGATAAATCGTGCCGTTATTGGCAACTACGCGCATACGGTTGGCATTGATGCCGTCGTTGGCTGTCAACTGCGTCCGGACTTTGGTGGCCAGCCAGGTGTCATTTCCGCGCGAGAGCAGGCTGCGACGCCCGGCCACTTCCATTTCGTTATGGACGCGACGTACATGGACGCTGGCCTCGGATGCGATCTGGGTTGCTTCGCTCTTGAGGGCCTCCGATTGTACCTGGCCGACCAGCAGTACCACACCGTTGTGACTGACTACATCAAAACTCGCATCCCCGAAAGCGTCATTCCGGGATCGCATATTTACCACTACTTTGGTTTCAATGGATTCATCTTCAACCACGGTGCCTGCTGTGCGCAGGTATGGATCTTCGCGGATGCCTTCTTCGCCCGTGGTTTGCGTCAGGACAGTGGTACATGCTGTGGTGCTCAACAGCAACGCAATAATCGATATTCGTTTGATGCTCACAACTCTTCTCCAAAAATATCAATGTCGATCAGGTCGCACAAACAATGAATCAGTACCAGGTGGACTTCCTGGCTGCGATAGGCAATACGAGCCGGAACCCGGATCTCTATATCATCAGCCTGCAGCATCTCCGCCAGATTGCTGCTTTCTTCGCTACTGAGCAGAATCACGGCGATGTCGCGATCATACGCAGCTGTGATAGCCTCGCGCAAGTTCGCGCTGCTTTTGCTCGCCGAAATAACAAAAAGTATATCAGCCGGTTGCGCCAGAGCCCGGATTTGTTGTGCGTATCCGGCTTTGTATTGCTGGTCAGTGGCAATAGTTGACAGGCAGACCGAGTCGGCGGAAAGGGCAATGGCGGGTAGCCCTGGCCGCTCGCGATCAAAGCGATTGATAAACAGTGCCGACAGGTATTGTGCCAGCGCCGCTGACCCGCCATTGCCGCAAATCAGTATTTTGCCGCCTTGCACGAGTCCGGTTGCCATGCGATTGGCGGCTGCGCACAGCACATCGGCCTGGCTGCCCAGCGTTTCGCGCAGCGTCGCAATATTGTGCTGGACTTGTTGCTGCACTCTTTGTTGCGGTTCCATGGTGATGTCCGGTGGTAATCAGATTTCCAGTTTACTGTAATCGGCTCGTTTTGTGTTGTTTGTCAGCAGCACTTAACAGGTTGCTTGTATGGCATTTTTGATCCAGTTGAATTCGGTTTCGCCAGGACCGCCGGTTTGCCTGATACCAAGAACGTCAATGCGGCAGGGTACACGATCAGTGAGCCCGCGATACTTGAGATAAGTCGCGGCGCTGCGTAAAAGCTTTTTTTGTTTGCGATAATCAATGCTGGTGACGGGGTCCATGAAGTCGGCACGGGTTCTGTATCGAACTTCAACAAATACCAGTGTCTCTTCATCCTGCATGATCAGGTCAATTTCGCCCAGACGACAGCTGAAGTTGCTCTCGATCAGTGTCAGTCCCTGTTGGGACAGAAATTGCGCTGCGCGGGTTTCATGGTCAAAGCCAACCTGCCGCCTTTTGTCGGGCGCAACGGGTCGATGTATTTTTTTCCGATCATCAGTGTGGTTCATGCGCAGGCATCCTTTTCTGCGTTGTTTAATTCTGCGTTGTTTAATTCTCTTGCCGTAACCGTTGATGGGCAGGCTGTTCCGGTTGTTGCAGCGACCCTAGTTGCCGGCAACATCCGGCATAGGTGTTTCGGGCAGCAACACGGTCGTCATGCCATCGACAAAGCGTGCGCCAATCAGCTCACGCCTGATGCTGCCATCCTCGCGCATCGACAAAATACCGGTGGCGCCCTGCAGACGAATACCGGGAAAATTTTCCAATTGTGACATGCGGGCGTACAGGCGGAAGCTGTCGATGCCCATGGCGCGCAGGCGCTGCACTGGCCCTGAGGCCGGAGACCAGACCTCACCGGTACTGATTCGCAGTGGATCGTCACTGCCAAGGACCCACGGCGCGTCGACAAAGGTGATGCCGTTAAGATCTCTGTTGCCGTTTGCGTCAGTGCGGCCATCGTAAATGGCAGGCATGGCATACACCGGGACATCCCCGACAAAGTGGAAAGCCATGGTAGGTTTCAACTGGCGACCTTCGGCCGGGTTGGCAAGCATGAAGATAAAATCCACATCCTGTCGCCGTCTTGGTGTGAAGTTGATATTGTCCCGAGGCAGAACTTCACGCAGGCGTTCAGCCCGGGCCTCGCTGACATCAATGCTCATCAGTTGTCTGATAACGTCAGAATAACTTGTTGCGCCGCCGAAACTGGCCTGGCTTACAACTTCGCCACCAAGTGATTGCCAATATTCGACAAAGCCGTCCTGAATGCGTCGATAATCCTCTCCGGCCGGTGTCAGCACGGCCGCGTAGCGATGACCCGCCTGCCAGGCCATGCGTGCTGCCTGCCGAATTTCGTCCTCAGGGGCCAGCCCAAACTGATAAAACCCCAGTGGATTGCTGCGCCAGTCGTCGCCGTAGTTGAGTGCGAGCGTCGGCACCGGCAGTTGCTCCATGCTCTGCAGCTGTCTTACGGATTCTTTGTGCAAAGGCCCTATGATCATGTCAACCCCCAGCCCAACCGCTTGTTGATAGAGGCTGGCGACATCCCTGACGCCGCTGGTATCAATGATCTCTACCATGGGTACTTGCTGATTCTGGCTGACCGCGTGGTAATAAGCTGCCATGAAACCCTCGTTGACGGCCTGACCTGCAGGCTCGCCAAGGGGCAGCATCAATGCGATATGTTGTGGTCGGCTATTGAGCAGTTCAACAGCAAATGCCAGCGCGTCCGGCAGAATCGAGGCTGCCGTGTGCTGATTCCAGCGATCCCGCCAGCGGGTGATGGCGGCTACCTGTCTTTCAATATTGTTTTGTTCGCTATTGACGACATTGATCAGCTCCAGCCAGCCGCGCAGCTCGTAGGAGTCCACCAGCGTTGATTGACTGTCGAGACTGCCGGCCGGTGCCGCTGTCAGTATCTGCCAGATATGATTATTGTTGTCGGCAATCTGCTCAGGGCTGGTCAGCGTCTCTGCCATTCGGGTATGTTCCCGGGCAGCTGCCAGATATTGTTCCAGCTCAATAAACGCGGCGGCTCGCAGGCGCATCAATGATCGCCGGGTATCGGCCGGAAGTTCCGCCGTACGCTCCAGCAGTCTGCTGTTGGCGAGCTCGAGCGCGTTCTGCGCATCATTGCGCAAAAGCGCCAATTCAGCCTGTTGTCGCGTCGCCTCGATAGCGAGTTCTATTGGCAGGTCATCAACCGGTTCTATGCCTGACAGAATTGCAGCGGTGTTGTCGAGGTCACCGGCCCGCAGCGCGATGGCACTGGCCTGCAGGATATAAGCCTCTGCCTGCGGGGACTGGGCGTCGGAGGCCAGTGTCAGCAGCTCGTTGATGGTGAGGTTTTCTGCGCGAGTGCCTGGTGCCGGCATGTCACTGATGTCTGGCGTAACGGTGCTGCTGCCGCAATGACTTAACAACATTGTAGCGCCAAGGAAAAATGCACATCGATAAATGGCTTTCATATAACTCACGGCAAGAGGACCATTACAGTCATGATTGTATTGTAGATCATAGCAGGCGGCTCATGTTGTTGCGACTGTGAACAAACCGGTATCATGTCACTTCACTGGTGCAGGCTGGCTATCCAGACTGGCTGTACAGGCGACCAGACGACCAGGCAACGACGATGACGCAGACCTATACCGACGCAACGCTTCTCCGGCCAGCACTTTATGTGGTCGCCACCCCGATAGGCAACCTCGGAGACATGAGCCAGCGCGCCATTGATACGCTCAAGAGCGTTGATCTGATTGCCGCTGAGGACACCCGGCACAGTGGCCGCCTTATGCAGCACTTTGCGATCGCTACGCGGCTTGTGTCCTATCATGAACACAGCTCCAGCGCGCGCGAGGATGCCATACTGCGGGCATTGGGAGAGGGTAAGGCAGTGGCCCTGATCTCGGATGCCGGCACGCCGCTGATCTCTGATCCGGGATATGGCCTGGTTGTGCGAGTGCGTGCCGGATCCTATCCGGTGTTGCCGGTGCCCGGCGCCAGCGCCATTACGGCGGCCATCAGCGCGGCGGGTCTGCCCAGCGATTGTTTTTCGTTCGAAGGGTTTCCGCCACACAAATCATCCGGGCGGCGTCAACTGTATGAGTCGCTTGCCAGCGCACAGCGAACCCTGGTGTTCTACGAATCACCGCACCGGATAAGCGAATCGCTGGCTGACATGGCTGCTGCTTTTGGTGGCGACCGGCAGGCTGTCATTTGCCGGGAGCTGACCAAGACCTGGGAAACCATTCACGGGGATTCACTGGCAGGTCTGTGTGACTGGCTGCAGCAGGATGACAATAATCGCCGAGGTGAGTTCGTGGTGCTGGTGCACGGTGCTGCCAAAGTGGAGCAACTGGCGCTGAGCCCGGAGACAGAGAGAACCTTGAAGATCCTGATGCGCGACCTGCCGCTTAAACAGGCAGCGGCACTGGCCGCGGAGATTACCGGCAACAAAAAGAATGCTCTGTACAAAAGGGGGTTGGAGCTGGCCGCGAGCCCCCCTTGACTGGCGGAGGGCATCGGCCATAGCCCGCCATTGGCCGGCTTCAGCTCAGGGCTTGCGTACCCAGCGGCCGTTGGCATCCTCAACCAGATGGCCTGACCGGGTTGCTTCGACCGCGCGCGCATAGGCCAGTTGTGCTACCTCATTGACCGAAATATTGTTGTCACGGGCTATCTGCTGGTAGCGCTCCCGTCGCTGTCGATTGACTTCCGCGACCAGGTCGACCAGGGCCTGAGGTGCATCGGGCTGAACCAGTCCAATATAGCCGTCATTTTTTTCGCCGATCTGGCCACTTGCCTTGGCGTCATCCAGGCTTTGCGCAAACGCCAGGCTGGCTAGCAGAAACAGAGCGAGCGCTGTTGTCCGGGTAATGAATTTGATGCAGGTATTTTCTCTCATGATTGCTCTCATGCCAGTGTCCTCGGACAGGTTAAAACAGACCGCTATCGGCGGCAAAGATATCATCCAGTTCCCGATCGACCCGGACGCGGATTTCGTGTTCGATGCGCACGTTCAGGTTGATGGTAATCGGTTCAGTTGGTGCCTCAACCCGGACAGTTGGCGTGCAGGCTGCAGCGCCGGCAAGCGCTATTGTTGCTGCCAGTACTTGCAGGGTCAGTTTACCTGCAGACAGTGGGTTGGTGAGTGTTCTTCCTTGTATTGTCATGGTGCTCAGCTCTGAAGTTATGATGACGTGTGTTGGCAATACCTGTTTTGTTGAGCTTACTATAACCCTACTATACCAGAGTGGGCTTAATAATCGCTGAACGGCGCAACAGACTGTTTTGTGCGGGTTTGTGCGAGTGGTGCTATGGCGATGTGTCGCTTGTGTTGCCTCGCCGGGCATCCAGCCGTGCCTGAATACTGTCAGTGACTGAGCGCGCGGCCTGCAGGCTTTGCAGCAGGGCGGGAATATCGTCGTTGATGTTGAGGTTAAGATTGATGCGTTGCCCGCCGTTAAGCTCAGGACTGATGCCCTCCATGCGAATTGCCAGATCCAGCTCCCCGCTTTCCTGATAATCAACCTGAGTTTCCATGATATCAAAGCGATAGTGCTCCAGCGCCTGGTAAACCAGATTCAGGCTCTGGTTGCCGCCTTCGGTCGCACCCGATCCATAGCGTATGGTCCCTCCAGGTTGCTGGGCCGTCAGTGTGCCGCCACTGATACTGGGCCTGAGTCCTTGCAGGTGCACCGGCAAATTACCGCTGACCAGGCCCGTGGCACTGACGCCCTGGTAAGCGCTCATGCCGAGCACACGATCCAGGTCGATGCTGTCTATGACAATTGTAAAGTGGCTGTCATTGTCCTGCAGATGGTAGCTCAGTTGTTCGCTGCTGACGGTGCCCCCGAACAGTTCCAGAGACGTATCGCTCAGCAAGATCGAAGCCGGCTCGGAATTGACCGTATAGCGGCTGTGAATATTGGTGACTTCGATACCGGCATCCAGTGAGGCCAGGCTGAAAGATGCAGGGCGGGTGCTACGCAAGTGCCAGTCCGGTAACAGTTCTGCGGCAAAATCCGTGTTCAGGCGCAGGAAAGCAATTTCGTTGACGTATCCGCCAAGGTCGTTCAGGGACGCCTGCACGGTGCCGGTGACGGTGGCAGGGTTGCCTTGGCTGGTCAGCCAGTTGAGATTGATGTTGGCACTGGCCGATCCGGCCAGAATATCACCCTGCCATGGCAGGGGTGACAGCAGGTCGGACAGTTTGTTGTTGCTGTCATTAAATTCGATAAGTGGCACCTCGAATGTCCCCTGACCGCTTCCCAGCGCCAGGTTGTGATTCAGGTCGTTTGCCATCAGGCGCCGGTTTTCTTCAAACAGTGCGCCAGTTGTATATACAACACCATCTTGCCAGGTCAGATGCTGGTTAAGCTGCATGGTCCACAAGTTGATATCCACCAGATTGGTGTAAAGTTCACTGACCGACAGTTCTGTCTGCAGGTAAAGTCCGGCAGGGTCAAAGTTCTGCGAGATCAGTGGGTACGACAGATCGATGCGTCGAATGTTGCCCACCAGACCGGTCAGGTAGCCGCCCGCGCGGATGGAGGGCATTGTCAGTAAAGCCTCGCGGGCACCCAGTGACACGGTGTTGGTGCGTGCATCCAGGGTCAGGTTGATGGGAGTGTCGAGCGCGACCAGATCCAGTGTCAGAGTATCCGCGTCAAGGGTGTTCGGCACAGTCCGGTAGCGCAGCGTATCGACGGACAGTTCAAGATCGGAGGTTAGCTGGCACCGATCAGGCTGGCAGTCCAGCACCAGAGCCCCAAGGTCTGCTGACAGGTGTTGAATCAGTATGGTCTCTGTTGTCAGTTCGCTGGCGGTAACCTGCAGTCGGGCAACTGAGAGCTGAGAAAAAGGTATGGCAGCGAGAATGTCGCCCATGGCCTGCGTGCCCGAAGCAGCATCGGCGCCATTGCCAGTGATGCTGGTAGAGGTTTCAGGCAGCGTGAGTTCGGCATTGGCTATCGAAATGCTGCTGATTCGGCTCGCGAGCAGCCCGGTGACGGTGAATTCAACGCGGATGTCACTCAGGCTCTGCAGTGCACCACTGTTATGGTGAATTAGTTCCAGGCGGTTGATGCGCAACGAGGTCGTACCCGGTTGCAGGCCGTCAAGCGTCTCCACGCGGAGGCCGTAGGGCTGCAACAGGGTATCGGCCGCATTAGTAAAAAGTGTGATGCGCTGCTGGTAGGCATACAGCGCCAAGCCTGCCAGCGTGGCTGTGATCACAACAAGCCAAAGCCACCAGCGCCGGGGCGTTGCCGGTCGGATATGAACCTGCTCTGAAGTTTCTGTTGTCATGGTGCCAGTTTGACATGGTGCAACGGGATAAAACACTTGTCTTTGCGGGCGGGCTCGCTTAATCTTGCCGCCGAGTCGGCCAGGCAGTCGCTGCCAGATCTGCGTCTATTACCGTTTCGGTGGTAACTGAGGCACCTGGTGGAGGAAAGTCCGGGCTCCATAGAGCAGAACGCCAGGTAACGCCTGGGAGGCGAAAGCCTACGGAAAGTGCAGCAGAGAGTAGACCGCCGGTTCATGTGCGCAAGCGCTGGACAGGTAAGGGTGAAAGGGTGCGGTAAGAGCGCACCGCGCGACTGGTAACAGTTCGTGGCATGGCAAACCCCGTTCGGAGCAAGGCCAAATAGGGATCCAACGGTGTGGCTCGCACTGGATCCGGGTAGGCTGCTTGAGGCCAGCAGTGATGCTGGTCCCAGATGAATGACTGTCCACGACAGAACCCGGCTTATCGGCTGACTCACTCATATCCAGATTCGCCCCGCCAGGGGCGGGTTATACAATCAGGTTGAAAGGCGTGTCCTGCGCCGACATTTCGACTTTTTGAATTTGTGGTCACTTCGTCCGCCAATGCATTCCTATAAATTACTTTAAGTATTTTCTTTAGCCTGCTGATAATCATTTTGTTTGTCAGTCAACTTCGTTTGCCTTCTCAAGATTGAGCAATTTTCCCTGTAATTTCAGACGCTTTAGGCGCTGAAAAAGTGCAAATAGTGCTTGCGCTTGCCTATTGCTGTGCATATAGTGTCGCAAAGTGGCGTGAAGTGGATAAATATGTATCAAAGTGGGTTTTAGGGTGTCGGCAGTGGCAAGCCGGGCCCAATGCTCAGGAGCAGCAACGTGTTCAGAGGTGTCAATACAATCAATCTCGATGCAAAAGGGCGCATGGCCATGCCGGCGCGCTATCGGGATATGTTGACGGAAAAATACGGGGGTCGCCTGGTGGCGACTGTCGATTTTACCGGCCGCTGCCTGCTGCTTTACCCGATTGATGAATGGGAAGTGATTCAACAGAAAGTCGAGAGCCTGTCCAGCTTTGACGAGGCGAGTCGACGCGTCCAGCGCATGTTGATTGGTCATGCCCATGATCTGGAGATGGACGGCAGTGGTCGTTTGTTGCTGCCGCAGATATTGCGCACGCGTGCGCAGCTGGACAAGCACCTGGCCCTGGTAGGGCAGGGCATGAAATTTGAGATCTGGAGTGAAGAGAACTGGAACGAACAGGCAGACAGCTGGTTCGCCGGTACAACTGGCGAGGCGGAGTTACCGCCGGAGCTGTTGAGTCTGTCGCTGTAAGTTGATTGTTATTTTGCAGGAACAGGGCGTCAGTCTTCTCGGAACGGTGCGTTATGGCTACACAGACTCATGAAACACACGCTCATGAAACCGTCATGTTGCAGCCGGCAGTGGACGCTCTGTTGACCGATCTTGCCGGATTTTACATTGATGGCACTTTCGGTCGTGGCGGTCATTCTCGCCTTATTCTGGAACGTATTGATCAAGAAGGTTCGTTGCTGGGGATTGACAAGGATCCGGTGGCGATTGAGGCTGGTCTGGCGCTGATGGCGCAGGATAAGCGCTTCACTGTTCGTCAGGGATCTTTTGACGAACTGGATGCCATGCTTGTTGATTCGGGTGTTTCCGGTCAGGTCGATGGCATATTGCTGGACCTGGGGGTTTCATCGCCACAGCTTGATGAGGCAGCGCGTGGTTTCAGTTTTACGCAGGATGGTCCGCTGGATATGCGGATGGATCCGCAGTCAGGTATGAGTGCTGCTGACTGGCTGGCGACCGCCGCCGAGCAGGATATTGCGAATGTCATCTATCGTTATGGGGAAGACAGGTTTTCGCGGCGCATTGCACGAGCCATTGTTAAAGAGCGTGAAGTGGCGCCTATAACCCGAACGCTGCAATTGGCAGAGATTGTAAAACAGGCTAATCCGGCATGGGAGAAGCACAAGCATCCAGCCACACGGGCGTTCCAGGCGATCCGTATTCATATAAATCAGGAGCTGGTGTCACTGGAGAATGTGCTGGAGAAAGCGTTGGCAGCGCTCAGGCCAGGTGGTCGGTTGGTTGTGATCAGCTTTCATTCTCTGGAGGATCGCCTGGTAAAGCAGTTCATACACAAGCAAAGCAAGGGCGACGACTTTCCGCGAGACCTGCCCGTGCCGGTGTCGGCATTGAGCCCGAAGCTGATCAAGGTAGGCAAGGCGATAAAACCGTCGGAACAGGAGATTAGACACAACCCCAGGGCGCGCAGCGCAGTGATGAGGGTGGCAGAAAAACCGGCCTGACTATTCAGTCTATCCAGGGCCAGATGCAGGAAAATTTATAACAGACAAGATGTCATGATGAGAACAGAGCAGAGCAGAAACGAATCAGACGCGCCGGCGAAGACCACGGTGACTGAGGCGCCTGTGTCTGTATTTGGCTGGTTGCAGTTGTTCTCATCGCGCCATCTGGGTCTGGTGATATTGTTGGCGGCCGTGATGGTATCTGCGCTGGCCGTGGTCAATACCAGTTTCAAAAGTCGAACGGTATTCCATGAATTGCAGAAATTACGTGCGGAAAGTAATGCGCTGGATGTACAGCAGGGGCAACTGCTGATTGAGCAAAGCACCTTTGGTCTGGAGGGGCGGATAGAGCAAAAAGCCATGGAAGAGCTGGATATGACACTGCCGGATTGGTCAAGAATAATAATGGTGCGCCATGAGTGATTCGCAGACAGTGAAACGTTTTGGGGGCTGGCGTTTGTCGCTGGTCTGGTTGGCATTGGCGTTGGCGGTGCTGGCGCTGCTGTGGAAGCTATTGACCCTGTTGCTGGTTGAGCGGGACTTTCTGCAGGGGCAGGGGGATGCGCGCACCATTCGCGTCGAGCCTCTGGTAGCGCATCGCGGCATGATCACTGACCGCAATGGTGAACCGCTGGCCATCAGTACCCCCGTCAAGTCCATCTGGGTAAATCCACAAGAAATCGCCGGTGACCAGGATGCGATTCGTCGTCTCGCCCGTTCTCTGCAAATAGATGAAGACAGCCTGCTGGCATCGGTTCAGGCCAGTGCCGGCCGCGAATTTTTTTATGTGCGTCGTCGCATGCCTCCGGCAGAAGCGGATGCTGTGCTGGCTCTGTCATTGCCCGGAGTTTATTCACGGCAGGAATACCAGCGCTACTATCCACAGGGCGAGGTCACCGCTCATGTGCTGGGTTTCAGCAATGTTGATGATATCGGTCAGGAAGGTCTGGAACTTGCGTTTGACGAATGGTTAAAGGGTGTGCCGGGTCGTCAACAGGTCATCAAGGACCGTCGCGGACGTATCATCCGTGAGCTCGACACCATTCAGACGGCTCAGCCCGGCAATACGCTTGAGCTCAGTATCGATTTTCGTATCCAGAATCTGGCTTACAAAGAACTCAAGGCAGAGTTCATGAACAGGAATGCGCGTGCTGCTTCCGCGGTAGTCCTGGATGTAAAAACGGGTGAGGTGCTGGCGATGGTCAACCAGCCATCATTCAACCCGCACAACCGCGCGAGCCTGGCCGATTTCGGGGCACTGCGTAACCGGTCGGTGACAGATCTGTTTGAGCCCGGGTCAACCTTGAAGCCCTTTACCACCATTGCAGCGCTGGAATCGGGTCTGTATGACCGGAACTCCATCATCAGTACTCATCCGGGCAGAATGCGCGTGGGGCGCGATGTGGTTCAGGATCGGGGACTGAATTTTGGTGACGTGACGCTGGAAGGCATGCTGGTCAATTCCAGCAATATTGCGTCGGCGAAAATAGCGCTGGCAGTCGGTCATGAGGCGCTGCGCGATGTTCTGCTGCGGGTTGGCTTCGGTGAAAACCCTGCCAGTGGGTTTCCCGGCGAACGCGCGGGTGTCATGCCCAATCACCGTATCTGGCACGATATTGAACTGGCGACTCTGTCTTTTGGATATGGCATGTCAACATCCACCTTGCAGCTTGCCCAGGCCTATTCGGTGATTGCCAATGGCGGGCTGCGCATGCCCGTGACCTTGTTGAAGAATGGCAACGAAATGGCGGGTGCCGGCGAGCCACAGCGTGTTGTCGACGCCAGTGTGATTGAAGAGGTCAGAGATATGCTGGAGGCCGTTGTCGACCCTGAACGGAGTGGATTTGATGGTGCCAGCGTACCTTTCTACAGTGTGGCCGGTAAAACCGGCACGGCCCGTGTCGTCGGTGCCAGTGGTTACGAAGCCAATCTCCACAACTCCATGTTTGCAGGCTTTGTGCCGGCTGACGACCCCCGGGTTGTTGTCATTATCGTTGTCAATGAACCCAAAGGTGCGCAGCACTATGGTAGTCAGGTTGCTGCCCCGGTTTTCGCCCGAATAGCCGCCGGTACCATGCGCCTGCTTGATGTAACGCCGGACACAATTGATCCATCACGCATTATGACTTTGAGCGCGAGGTGAGAGCTGTGAATACCGCTCAACAGACAATCGTAGAAATGCCACTGCTTACGCTGGTCGAGGGTATTGCTCTGGATGCTGAATGTCGGCAGGCATGCGCGGGCATATCCGTTCGGGGCATGACGCTGGATAGTCGTCAGGTCAATCCAGGCGAAATTTTTGTCGCCCTTTTTGGCAAAAATCATGATGCCCGCGATTACATCGATCTGGCCCTGAAGCGTGGTGCGGCTGCAGTGCTTGCTGACGAAGGCGGGCAGTGGCAGGGCTGCCGCTGGTATGGCAACGTGCCGGTTATCGCAATAAACAGTCTTCGTGTGCGGCTGGGACACATTGCAGCTCAGTTTTATGCCTATCCGTCACAACATCTGCCGGTTGTCGGTGTGACCGGCACCAATGGAAAAACCAGTTGTACGCAGTTTATCGGCCAGATCCTGTCCGGGTTCGGACAGCGTTGTGGGGTAGTGGGAACATTGGGGTATGGTATTTTCCCGGCGCTGGCAGATACCGGATTTACCACACCTGATCCCATCATATTACAGGCCGCGCTTGCTGATGTTCTGCAGCAAAATGCCTCGTGTGTTGCCATGGAAGTGTCATCTCAAGGCATGCACCAGCACAGGCTGAATGGTGTTCGATTTCACAGTGCAGTGTTCACCAATCTGACACGGGATCATCTGGATTATCACGGCAGTATGGCTGCCTATGCCGAGGCCAAGCGTCGACTTTTTGAGCACGACGCGTTGCGCGTTGGCATCGTCAATGCTGATGATAGCTACGCTGCCTGTATGTTAAATGCGCTGCCGCGCTCGGCTCAGAGCCTGACCTACAGTCTGACTGATCAGCGTGCTGATGTTTACGCCCGGGAGCTGAGTTTCGAGCCGGACGGATATCGTGCCTGTGTGCATACACCCTGGGGTGAAGGCGAGATACAGGGCCGTCTTTTGGGATCTTTCAATTTTAGCAACGTGCTGGCGGCCATTACTGCGGTGATGACATTGCCGCAGGAGATGACGCTGGAACAGGTGCTGGCACAGGCGGCGTTGTTAAAACCCGTCAACGGGCGCATGGAGCTACTTGGCGATGCGGGCTCGGATGTGACTGCTGTGGTTGATTATGCGCATACGCCGGATGGTTTGCGCTCTGCCCTGAAAGCCATTCATGAACATGTCGATGGACGCATTTGGTGTGTCTTTGGCTGTGGCGGCAATCGGGATCAGGGTAAACGACCACTGATGGCCGAAGTTGCCGAGGAACTGGCAGATTTTGTGATGCTGACAGACGACAACCCGCGCAACGAAAACCCGGACGACATTATTCGTCAGATTCTTCTGGGCTTTAATTCACGAGAAGGTGTGTTTGTGGAGCGAGATCGAGCCAGTGCGATTGCATATGCCATCTCTGCGGCCGCACCCGGCGATATCGTTCTGATTGCTGGTAAAGGCCATGAAAGTTATCAGGACGTTGGCGGCCAGCGTATGGCATTCAGTGATACCGCGCAGGTTCGTCTGGCACTACAGAAGCGTGCCCGCCAAGCGTCGAAAAATGGGGTGCAGCCATGATCGGGACGATAAACCTGGCTGCAGTTTCTGACTACATGCCTGCCACCCTGGTCGGCGATGATGTGTCGTTTTCCCGCGTCAGTACTGATTCGCGTGTGCTTGAGGCAGGTGATCTGTTTGTTGCCCTCAGTGGAGAAAATTTTGACGGCAACCGCTTTGTGCCCCAGGTTGCCGAAAAACGGGCCGCGGCCGCTATCGTGAGCAAAAAGCAGGACACTTCGATACCTCAGTTGGTCGTTGAAGACACCACCGCTGCACTTGGCTGGCTGGGCCATATCAATCGTAAACGCTCCCGCGCCAATGTTGTCGCTGTAACCGGCAGTCAGGGAAAAACATCGGTAAAAGAGATAGCCGGCACTATTTTGTCTCAGCAATACAAGGTTCTGGTAACGCGTGGCAATCTTAACAATGCTATCGGAGTGCCGTTGGTGTTGCTTGAGCTTGATCAGTCGCATCAGCAGGCGGTGATCGAGCTGGGCGCAAATGGCGCTGGCGAAATAGCATGGACGGCCGCGCTCAGTGACCCCCACATTGTGTTGATCAACAATGCGGCGGAGACGCACCTGGAAGGGTTTGGCAGCCTGGCGGGCGTGGTAAAGGCCAAAGGTGAAATTATTGATTCAGCAGCATCGACTCATACCGTGATATTGAATGCCGATGACGTCAACGCGGCAGATTGGCGCGAACGCGCTGGCAGACGGCGATGTGTGACATTTGGTCTGGACACAACAGCCGACTACAGAGCGGTTAATCTCTCCATGACTGCCAATGGCAGCCGTTTCGATATCGTATCTGCACGCGGGCGAATAGCCTGCTTTTTGCCGCTGCCGGGTCGGCATAATGTCGCAAATGCCCTGGCCGCCGCCGCGCTCTGCATTGAGGCAGGCGCTATGTCTGCCAGCGTTTGTGATGGCCTGGCCCGTGTCAAGGCGGTGCCCGGGCGTCTGTGCCCGGCAGCCGGTATTCAAAATAGCCGGTTGCTTGATGATAGCTACAACGCCAGTCCTTCATCGTTCAAGGCTGCCATTGATGTGTTGGCGACGGTCAATGACACAAACCATGTCCGCCGTATTCTTATTATGGGTGACATGGCGGAGTTAGGTTCGATGACTGTGCAGGCACATCGTGATGTCGGACGCTACGCGTGCGATCTGGGCATTGACGAGTTATGGAGTACAGGGGCCTGCAGCGAACTGGCAAGCCAGGCCTTTGGCTCGGGCGGCAGGCACTTCCAGGACAGAGACACCCTGATCAGCTTCGCCACCGAAAATCTTGACGAAAAATCGGTCGCGCTTGTCAAAGGCTCGCGCAGCGCCGGTATGGATTACGTTGTTCAACAATTACGCAGCAGGGAGAGTGTCTGATGCTGGTACTGCTCGCGGAATACCTGATACAGATCAATTCCGGTTTTGCTGTCATTCAGTATATAACCGTGCGCGGCATCATGGGCATTCTGACTGCGCTAATCATCTCTCTGATGATAGGCCCATGGATGATACGGCGGCTGAACTATCATCAAATAGGTCAGGTAGTCAGAGCCGACGGGCCGGAAAGCCATTTCAGCAAAGCGGGTACTCCGACCATGGGTGGGGCCCTGATTCTGGTCAGCATTGCTCTGAGTACTCTGATCTGGGCTGATCTGCGCAACGTCTACGTATGGGTCACCTTGCTGGTAACTGTGCTGTTTGGCGCTATTGGCTGGGTTGATGACTACAGAAAAGTTTTCCGCAAGGACCCTAAAGGCCTGCCGGCAAAATGGAAATATTTCTGGCAATCAGTCATTGGCCTGGGAGCGGCGCTGTTTCTGTATTACACCGCGACCGATCCGGTACAGACAGCCTATATCGTGCCTTTCTTCAAAGATGTCGCCATCGAAACGGGTTTGCTGTTTGTTGTTATCACCTATTTTGTCATCGTGGGCAGCAGCAATGCTGTGAACCTGACCGATGGTCTTGACGGCCTGGCCATACTGCCGACAGTGATGGTCGGTGGTGCGCTGGGGATCATTGCCTATCTCGCCGGACACGCTGAGTTCTCGGTTTATCTTCATATACCCACAGTAACCGGTGCCGGTGAACTGGTCATTTTCTGTGGTGCCCTGCTCGGGGCCGGTCTTGGCTTTCTCTGGTTCAATACCTATCCCGCGCAGGTGTTCATGGGTGATGTCGGCGCACTGGCACTAGGGGCTGCCCTCGGCATCGTTGCGGTGATTTCGCGTCATGAAATTGTCTTGTTCATCATGGGTGGCATTTTTGTTATGGAAACGGTTTCGGTGATTCTGCAGGTAGCTTCCTTCAAGCTGACCGGCAAGCGCATCTTCCGTATGGCACCGCTGCACCATCATTTTGAATTGAAAGGCTGGCCGGAACCGCGCGTGATCGTGCGGTTCTGGATTATCACTGTGATGCTGGTCCTGTTTGGGTTGGCCACACTGAAACTTCGATAACGGGTTTGGCAAATATATTTTGGTAACGGAGACGCGTCGATGACGCAGGCGATGGATAAAAAACATGCAGTGATAGTCGGTCTGGGCAAGACCGGGCTGTCATGCGCGCGTTATTTCCATGCGCGAGGTCGTTCGTTCAAAGTCATCGACAGCCGTTTCAGCCCACCTGCGCTTGCTGAGTTCGAAACCGAGTTCCCGGGGGCGGTCATAGAACTGGGTGGTTTTTCGCAGGAAGCGTTGTTACAGGCCGGTGAAATCGTCCTGAGTCCGGGCATCAGTCTGCAGACACCGGAAATCGCTTTTGCCATCAGTCAGGGTGTGCCGGTGACCGGTGATATCGATATCTTCAGTCATGAGGTTGATGCCCCGGTCATTGCCGTGACCGGTTCCAATGGCAAAAGTACGGTGGTAACACTGGTATCAGAGATGGCCCGGCAGGTTGGTATCCGGGTTGCTGTCGGCGGAAATCTTGATGGCAGGGCCAGCATGCCGGCACTTGATCTGCTGCGTAGCGGTGAGCGTGACCTGTACATCCTTGAGCTGTCGAGTTTTCAACTGGAAACCACCACCCGGTTGAATGCCGAAGTAGCAGTGATTCTTAATCTGAGCGAGGATCATCTGGACCGGTATGCGTCCATGCAGGATTACGCTGCGGCCAAACAGCGGATATTCATCGGTGCCCGCCAGGTGCTGGTAAATCGAGATGATTCAGCCAGCGAACCCTGGCTGAAAGAATCAGGCCGACGCTGGACTTACGGCATGAATGAGGCGGTCGATGAACAAGCCTATGGTCTGCTGTACAGAGATGGTGAGACCTGGTTGATGCGTGGGTCCAATCGTCTGATGCCAACACGCGAGATCAATCTGCTGGGCCGGCACAATGTGAGCAATGCCATGGCTGCGCTTGCTCTGGGGCATGCGGTCGGTATTCCGGATTCAGCCATGGTGACCACGCTGCGTGAATTTGCCGGTTTGCCGCATCGATGTCAGTTGCTTCGCAATTTGCGCGGCGTGGATTATTACAATGACTCAAAAGGCACCAATGTCGGGGCGACTCTGGTAGCGATCGAATCGGTTGCCGAGCGCACCCGCGGCGAGATTGTGCTGATAGCCGGTGGCATTGGCAAAGATGCCGATTTCTCTCCACTGCTGCCTGCGCTGGAAAGTTACGTGAAACGTGTGGTGCTGATCGGCCGCGACGCTGACAAACTGGCCAGGTTGATTGGCAGTCGCGCTGACATCATGCGCGCGACCACGATGGAAGAGGCCGTTGCGGAGGCTGCCAGCAGTGCCGTTGACGGCGACGCGGTATTGCTGTCACCTGCTTGCGCCAGTTTTGATATGTTCAAAGATTTTGCCCATCGTGGTCGGGTCTTCGCTGCAGCAGTGGAGGCCTTGCAATGAGCGTGATGATGAGCAAAAACAAGGGTGCTGTTCGCGTCAGTGCCAGGGATACGCCGCAACCGGTCAACACTTTGATGCTGGTATTGTTTCTCTTGCTCGGCAGCGGATTGATAATGATGACGTCCGCTTCCATGGAGATAGCCAACAGCCTCGCAGGCGATCCATTCTATTTTTTCAAGCGCCAGGTATTCTTTATTGGGCTGTCATTGTTGCTGATGCTTGTCACCCTGCATATCGACATGGATATCTGGTATCGCAGCAGTCCGTTGCTCTTGTGTCTGGCAGTGGTGCTGCTGGCAATGGTGCTGGTGCCGGGTGTCGGTACCGTGGTCAACGGCAGCGCCCGCTGGATTGATCTGGGATTCTATCGCCTGCAACCATCGGAGATGGCAAAGATCTCAATGGTAATGTACATGGCGGCATTCCTTCAGCGCCACCGCGATGAGGTTCACGAACGTTGGTCAGGGTTCATGAAACCGATGATCATTCTGGGTGCTGTTATCGCGCTGCTGCACTTTGAGCCGGACCACGGTGCAATGGTCATCATCATGCTGACGACTTTCACCATGCTGTTTCTGGCGGGTGCCAGATTGCACCGGTTTGTGCTGATCGTGATGATCTGTTTTGCCGGCGTTGTGGCATTGGCGATCATGAAACCTTACGTGATCAATCGTCTGACGTCATTCCTGAATCCCTGGGCCGCCGAGTATGTGTACGGCGAAGGGTACCAGTTAACACAGGCTCTGATCGCATTCGGGCGCGGAGAATGGCTGGGCGTGGGTCTGGGTAACAGCATTCAGAAACTGTATTTCCTGCCGGAAGCACATACTGATTTTGTGTTGTCGATTATTGCCGAAGAAATGGGCCTGCTGGGTGTGCTGTTTGTCCTGGCGCTCTTCATTACCCTGATATGGACTGCTTTGCGACTGGGTCGGGAATCCGAGGCCAGGGGTCGGTACTTTTCGGCCTATGTCGCCTTTGGCATCGGCATGTTGTTCGCTACCCAGGTGTTCATCAATTTTGGTGTCAATACAGGCCTGTTGCCTACCAAAGGGCTTACCCTGCCGTTCCTGAGTTATGGCGGCAACAGTCTGCTGATCAGCTGTTTCATGGTCGCGGTACTCATGCGTATTCAGTATGAACTGCAGGTCAAAACCGATCCGGAACCGTCCGGGGGTGCAGCATGAGCAGGCCTACTGTTCTGATTATGGCGGCAGGGACCGGGGGGCACATTTTTCCGGCTCTGACCATAGCGCGCGCATTGCAGGCTCGCGATGTGCAGGTTGAGTGGCTGGGTACACCTGGCGGTATGGAGAACGATGTCCTGAGTGATACCGGTATCAGATTGCATCGCCTGCGGGTCAACGGATTGCGGGGCAAAGGCAAGCTGACATTGTTCAAGGCACCCTTTATGTTGCTGGCGTCGATATGGCAGTCCGTGCGCCTGTTGCAGAAGCTGCGGCCCGCCTGTGTACTGGGTATGGGTGGTTATGTGACGGGTCCGGGTGGTGTTGCTGCCTGGTTGTTGCGACGCCCGTTGGTAATACACGAACAGAATGCTATTGCCGGTTTAAGTAATCGGTTGCTGGTGCCTTTGGCCAGCAGAGTGCTGGAGGCGTTCCCGAACACCTTTGCCGCGAACCCAAAAGTGGTACACACCGGTAATCCGGTGCGGGCGGAAATTTCCGCGCTGGACGCTGCACATGGCAGGGCCACTGATGTAGCACGCCCCATGCATTTGCTGGTGCTGGGTGGAAGCCTGGGCGCCGCCGCCATTAACCAGGTGGTGCCTCAATTGGTGCTTGATAGTGGCTGTGGCATTGATATCTGGCACCAGACAGGTCGTAACAAACATGAAGAGACGCAAGCCTCGTATCAGGAGCTGGCGGGCAACAGCGGGCTTAAATGTAAAGTGGAGCCCTTCATCAAGGATATGGCGGCAGCTTACGTCTGGGCCGACCTGGTGTTGTGTCGCGCGGGTGCCAGCACGATTGCAGAGCTAACGGCTGCGGGCCTGCCATCGATACTGGTGCCTTATCCGCATGCTGTTGATGACCATCAAAGCAGCAACGCGCGATGGCTGGTTGAAGCCGACGCAGCGGTATTGCTGCCACAGACATCATTGAACAAAGACAGTTTGCAGCAATTGCTTGAGGAGTTTATGGCAGATAAAAAACGCTTGCAGCAGATGGCGAAAAATGCGCGTGCACTGGCCATTCCTGATGCGGCGTCACGTGTTGCTGATGTATGCATGGAGGTTTGCCATGACTGATCAGCGCTATTACCAGGTGCCGGAAATGCGTCGCATCAAGACCATCCATTTTGTTGGTATTGGTGGTGCAGGCATGTGTGGAATTGCTGAAGTTCTGTTGAACCAGGGATACAAGATCACCGGCTCTGATATCAAAGCGTCGGGGGTGACTGAGCGCCTGGCGGAAATGGGCGCAGAAATATTTATCGGACACGCATCTGAGAATGTAGCAAAGGCCGACGTCGTGGTGTACTCCAGTGCCGTTCGTGGCGATAACCCGGAGCTATCGGAAGCAAAGCAGACCGGCAAGCCGATTATCCCCCGCGCCGAGATGTTGTCAGAACTGATGCGTTACCGTCATGCGGTTGCGATTGCCGGAACGCATGGTAAAACCACAACTACCAGTCTGGTGGCATCAATTTTTGCTAAAGCCAAACTGGCACCCACATTCGTTATCGGGGGGCGTCTGAACAGCGCTGGCGCCAATGCCGGGCTGGGCGAAAGCCGTTATCTGGTGTGTGAGGCGGATGAAAGTGATGTGTCATTCCTGCACCTGCAACCCATGGTAGCAGTGGTCACAAATATTGAAGCCGATCACATGGGTTCTTACGACGGTGATTTCAACAAACTCAAGCACTACTTTGTTGAGTTTCTGCACAACCTGCCTTTTTATGGTCTGGCTGTGCTGTGTATTGATGATCCCGTGATTGAGGAAATCATGCCTCGCATATCACGTCCGGTGCTGACCTACGGTTTTTCCGAGAAAGCGGACTACCGCATCAGCAATCTGCGTCAGGACAGACAGTTTACCGATTTCGATATTCATCGCCCGGATGGCCGTGCGCCCTTACATATCAGTCTCAGTATACCGGGACGACATAACGCTCTGAATGCTACTGCGGCAATAGCGGTAGCAACAGATGAAGGTATCGATGATGCGGCAATCTGTAACGGCCTGGCTGAGTTTGCCGGTGTGGGTCGGCGCTTCGATATACAAGGTGAATTCCCTATCGCCAGCGGCAATATCATGCTGCTTGATGACTATGGACACCATCCAAGCGAGGTGGCAGCGACGGTGGCTGCGCTGCGCGCAGGTTGGCCGGAGGCGCGGCTGGTAATGATCTATCAACCACACCGGTATTCCAGGACCAAGGATCTGTACGATGATTTCGTCAGCGTGCTGTCAGAAGTCGACGTGCTGTTGATGCTTGATGTGTACTCGGCAGGTGAAGATCCGGTGCCGGGCGCTGACTCCCGCAGTCTGTGTCGCAGCATACGCCTGCGTGGCAAAGTGGACCCGGTCTTTGTCAAAAGTGAAGAGGAAGTGCGGGGGGTCCTTAAGGACCTGGTTATGGACGGTGATATTGTCATTACCCAGGGTGCCGGTAGTGTGGGCGCCCTGGCGCGTACCCTTGCTGCACAGGGGTTGATGTGATGAGTGTTGTCAATATGGCTGAGAACGTGAACAGGAAATCCGGACGGGTAGCTGTGCTGATGGGCGGCGACTCGGCTGAACGTGAAATATCCTTGCTTAGCGGGCAGGCTGTATTGTCCGCATTGCAGAGCCAGGGCGTTGATGTTGTCGGGATAGACGTTGGCCCTGACATTGCGGAACGACTCCGTTCGGAGAAAATTGAACGGGTGTTTAATATTCTGCATGGCCGCGGCGGCGAAGACGGAAAGCTGCAGGGCCTGTTGGAGATGATGCGCATACCGTATACCGGCAGCGGCGTACTCGCGTCAGCATTGGCCATGGACAAGGTCAAGACCAAGCAGCTTTGGGCTGCGAGCGGACTGCCGACACCAAAGTTCAGCGTGCTGGATGGCAACAGTGATTGGCAGGGGCTGATCGACGAGCTGGGTGAGGTTGTTGTCAAGCCCGCGCATGAAGGGTCAAGCATCGGTATGTCGATGGCTGCCGATGCAAAGGCGCTCCGCGATGCGTACCAGAAAGCCAGTATTTACGACACTGCCGTGATGGCTGAACAGCGCATAAGAGGTGCCGAGTTTACTGTGCCAGTGATTCATGGCGAGGCATTCCCGGCCATTGAACTGAGTACCAGTCATGAGTTTTACGACTATGACGCCAAATATGTCGCCAGCGACACTCATTACCGTTGTCCGGCCTCGCTGTCAGAAACTAAAAGTGCGGAACTTGCCGATTTATGTCTGCAGGCGTTCTGCATTCTCGGTGCCGAAGGCTGGGGGCGAATTGATGTTATGCAGGATCAGCAAGGCAAATTCTGGTTGCTGGAGCTCAATACGGTGCCCGGTATGACAGACCATAGCCTGGTACCGGTTTCAGCGCTAAGCAAAGGCCTGGATTTTCCGGCACTGGTGCTTCACATACTTAACGGAGGCGCTGCAGGCGGTACAGCATGAGCGAATCCCGAAGCAGGTCAACATTTTCAGCTTATGCCGGTGCGTCGGATGTTCCGATGGACTTCGCGCCGGTTCGTGCCGAAGCGCGGCATATCGAGTCTGACACGCCAGCGCAAAAGCGATCAAACGGTAGCCTGCGTTTGTTACTGCTTTGCCTGATCCTGGTCGGCGCCGCAGGTATTGCGATACATCAGTATCGAGGCGTGGCTGCGGATTATCTGGCGATGCTGACAGACAGTCTGCCGGCACTGAATCTGCCGGACCTAAATCGACCGGTAATAAACCGCGAGATAAATACCGTCAGACTGGACTCGCCATTGCACCGGGTGACGGAACAGGAAGTCCGGACGTTACTGGCCAGGTATACCGAATCAGGTTTTCTGGGGGTGGACGTACAGGACCTTCGTGATGAGCTGGAGCAAAACCCGTGGGTAGCGCACGCGACAGTGCGCAGGGTCTGGCCTGACGTATTGGTGATCAACATTCGCGAGCAACAGCCCATTGCCCGCTGGGGCGAGGCTGCATTGGTCAATACCGCAGGGGAGGTGTTCACGCCGCCATTGCGCGGGCCGGAATCCGGTCTGCCTGCGCTGACCGGGCCTGAGGGTACAGAGTCTCTGGTGCTGGCGCAGCATGCGGCATTTCAGCAGGCATTGTCGGCGCTGGGCATGACGTTGGCTTCGGTCAGTCTGAACGAGCGCGGCAGTTGGTCTGTCGAAGTGAACGAGGGGCCTTTGCTGCGATTGGGCCGTGATGACTATATGGCGCGGCTGGAACGCTTTATTGCGGTTTACCGTGGTGGATTACAGGACCATTTGGCAGATGCACGCACGATCGATTTGCGGTACGGCAATGGATTTTCAGTCAGTAAAAATACGGTAGCCACAGATGCTGTGGCCCGTCGGTGAGAGCAGGTGTGACTTATGAGCGCTCCAGATAACAGCAACATGATCGTAGGCCTGGATATCGGTACGTCCAAGGTGGTTGCCATCGTGGGCGAAGTGAAAGCCGATGGCAGTCTCAATATAGTTGGCATCGGCAGCCATCGATCGCGCGGCCTGAAAAAGGGCACCGTGGTCAATATTGAATCTACGGTTGAGTCGATTCAGCGGGCGGTTGAAGAGGCGGAGCTGATGGCCGGGTGCCGGATACATTCGGTCTATGCCGGGATAGCCGGCAGCCATATCCGCAGCATGAATTCGCACGGAATCGTGGCCATACGTGATCGCGAGGTGACGCGCGCAGACATTGACCGCGTGATTGATGCTGCGCAGGCAGTGGCCATTCCTGCCGATCAGCGCGTGCTGCATATCCTGCCGCAGGAATACATTATCGACTCTCAGGAAGGCGTTAAAGAGCCACTGGGGATGTCGGGCGTGCGTCTCGAGGCCAAGGTACACCTGGTGACATGTGCCATCAACGCCGTGCAGAACATCGAGAAATGCATCAAGCGTTGCGGACTGCAGACAGAAGAAATCATTCTGGAGCAGCTGGCTTCAAGTTATGCCGTGCTCACAGAAGATGAAAAAGAGCTCGGTGTCTGTATGGTAGACATTGGTGGTGGCACTACGGATATTGCGATCTTTACCGAAGGTGCCATACGTCACACTGGAGTCATTCCGATTGCCGGCGATCAGGTGACCAACGATATTGCCATGGCATTGCGTACACCGACAGATAATGCGGATGAGATCAAGATCAAGTATGCCTGCGCGCTGACGCAACTGGCCAGCGCCGGGGAAATGATAAAGGTGCCAGGTGTGGGTGAACGACCGGCACGTGAACTGTCGCGCCAGGCATTGGCGGAAGTCGTCGAACCACGCTATGACGAACTGTTTACTCTGGTCAAGGCTGAACTGCAGCGCAGCGGTTATGAAAATCTGCTGGCTGCCGGCATCGTGCTGACCGGCGGTACCAGTAAGATGGAAGGCGTCATTGAACTGGCGGAGGAGATCTTCCATATGCCCGTGCGCATCGGGATGCCGCAGAGTGTAAAAGGTCTGGCGGATATTGTGCGCAATCCTATTTATTCCACGGGTGTCGGTTTGTTGCTGTACGGCATGCGTCAACTCCAGCAGCAGGAACGCAGTCATCACCCGGTGACCGTCAAGGAACCGAAGATAAGTATCGTTGAACGAGTAAAGAACTGGCTGAAAGAAAACTTTTGAGCCGTAAATTTTGCATGAAAGTATCAGTAATTTTAGTTATCAATAAATCCAAGGCATGACAGGGGGCCGTATGTTTGAACTTCTAGATAGTATTCCACAAAGTGCCGTCATCAAAGTTATCGGTGTTGGCGGGGGCGGCGGTAACGCCGTTCGTCATATGATCAGCAATCACGTCGAGGGCGTGGAGTTTGTCTGCGCCAATACTGACGCGCAAGCGCTGACCAATCTGCAGGCGAAAACCCTTCTGCAGATGGGCAGTACAGTCACCAAAGGTCTGGGCGCTGGTGCCAATCCCGAAATCGGGCGCCAGGCAGCACTGGAAGACCGTGAAGAAATTGCGGAAATTCTCCGTGGCGCCGACATGGTGTTTATTACCGCAGGCATGGGAGGTGGTACCGGTACCGGTGCGGCGCCAATTTTTGCAGAAGTGGCCAAAGAGCTGGGGATACTGACCGTCGCGGTGGTAACCCGGCCTTTTCCGTTCGAGGGCAAGAAGCGTTCACTGATCGCCGATCAGGGTATTCAGGAACTGTCGCAGCATGTGGACTCGCTGATCACGATCCCCAATGAGAAGCTGCTGGCAGTGCTGGGCAAGAATGCATCCCTGCTGGAGGCGTTCAAGGCGGCCAACGATGTGCTGCTGGGTGCGGTCAAAGGTATAGCTGATCTGATTATCCGGCCGGGCATGATCAACGTGGACTTTGCCGACGTGCGCACTGTGATGTCGGAAATGGGCATGGCGATGATGGGTACTGGTTATGCAACCGGTGAGAGCCGGGCCCGCGAGGCGGCGGAGGCGGCCATCCGCAGT
Organism: Pseudohongiella sp.; assembly: GCF_040877505.1. Taxonomy (NCBI): domain Bacteria; kingdom Pseudomonadati; phylum Pseudomonadota; class Gammaproteobacteria; order Pseudomonadales; family Pseudohongiellaceae; genus Pseudohongiella; species Pseudohongiella sp. The sequence continues at coordinate 50,610 of NZ_JBBDNQ010000034.1, read as the reverse complement.
CCACTGCTGGAAGATGTTAATCTTCACGGCGCGCGTGGCATTCTGGTCAACATTACGGCCGGCGAGAATCTGTCTCTGGGCGAGTTTTCCGAGGTGGGTGACACCATTTCCGAATTTGCCTCTGACGATGCGACAGTTGTTGTGGGCACGGTCATTGATGCGGAGATGGGTGACGAAATCAGGGTAACCGTTGTTGCCACCGGACTCGGCGAACTTCGGGTCGCTGAACAGCGTCCTACCAAAGTTGTCGACAATACCCGTTCGGCTCAGGTTGCCGGCGGCAATTATCGACCTGTCGACCGGCCCGCAGCGCGGACGCGTCCGGCAGCCAGTTCGCATACGATGCCGCAAAACAACGGCTTCGCCAAGGCAGTGGGTGCTGAGGACAGCATGGACTACCTGGATATCCCAGCGTTTCTGCGCCGTCAGGCGGATTGAGACGCGACTGTATCAAGGGTGGTTGAGGCCTGAGCACGGTCAATTCAGTGTTTGGGTTCTCAACTGATATTTGCTATCATCGGCCGAAATGTGCGGGGGTTAATCCCCCGCCTGCGGCTTAATCCGGGATCTATTCCAAATATGTTGAAACAGCGCACCCTGAAGAATGTCATCCGCGCCACTGGCGTGGGTCTTCACACAGGCACCAAGGTTTATCTCACGTTGAGACCGGCGCCGATTGATACGGGCATTATTTTTGTACGCACCGATCTGGAGCCGCATGCCCATATCCCGGCCAGGGCCCATCTGGTGGGGGACACCACTTTGTCCACGACACTGATCAAGGACGACGTTCGCGTTTCCACTATTGAGCACCTGATGTCAGCCATGTCGGGGCTAGGCATCGATAATGCCTTTATTGAAGTCAGTGCGCCGGAAGTACCCATCATGGATGGCAGTGCCGGCCCGTTCGTCTTCCTGATTCAGTCAGCGGGCATCGAGGAACAGGATGCGGCCAAAAAGTTTGTCCGTATCCTTAAACCGGTTTATCTTGAGGAAGGCGACAAATCTGTCAGCCTGGAGCCGTTCGATGGCTTCAAGGTCAGCTATACGCTGCTGTACGATCACCCGGTTTACCGGCGTTATACAAAGTCGGCTACTATCGACTTTTCCAGTACCTCATTCGTCAAAGAAGTCAGCCGTGCGCGTACCTTCGGGTTTATGCATGAGTTTGAGGAGCTGCGTAACCGCAATCTGGCGCTGGGTGCCAGTATGGACAATGCTATCGCGGTAGGAGACTATAAGGTGCTTAACGAAGATGGTCTTCGTTACGAAGACGAATTTGTTAAGCACAAAATTCTGGATTCCATCGGTGATCTGTACCTTCTTGGGCACAGCCTGCTGGGTGAATTCAAGGGGTACAAGTCCGGTCATGCGTTAAATAACAACTTGTTACGCATGCTGGAGGCGAACCAGGATGCCTGGGAACTGGTCACTTTTGACTCTGAGTCCCAGGTTCCCATTTCTTATCTCAAGCCCGGACTGGCTGCCTGACGGAGATCCCGTAGCGCAGCGACACGGGGCAGGCCTGGCTTATGAAGCTCATATTGGTTAATCAGCGGTACGGACACAGTCGCACGATTGTGATCAAAGGTTGGCTCAAAGGCCTGCTGTCGCTGTGCCTGCTCGGTGCACCGGTAGCGCTGGGTTATATGGGTTACCACCTGGCCCTGGCCAATACCGCCAACCATATTGTCAGTGAAAAATCAGCAGAAGGCTGGGAACAGCAGCTGGAGGACCAGGCGCAGGCCCTGGCTGAGCTGAAACAGAATGCTGAACAACAGGTCGAGGCGCTGACGCAACGACTGGCCACGCTGCAAGCGCGCTTGTTGCGACTTGATGCCCTTGGTATGCGACTTACCGAGGTCGCAGATCTCGATCCTGCCGAATTCAATTTCAGTCAACAAACACCCGGTGTTGGTGGTTTGTTGCTGGACGATGGCAGTCTCATGGAGCCACCGGATTTCATCCGTGCGATTACGCGCCTTGAACAGGAAATCGAGGCCCGTGGCAAACAGCTGGAAATCGTTGCCGGACTGGTCAACGGTCAGCAGCTTGAACAGGAAGCCAGTATCGCCGGCCGACCGGTCAATGCCGGTTGGTTGTCCTCCGGATTTGGCCGCAGAACGGACCCTTTTACCGGGCGCATGGCCTGGCATAATGGTGTTGATTTTGCCGGTGCCGCTGGCGATGACATTGTCAGTGTTGGTACCGGGGTCGTCATGTTCTCCGGCACACGGCCTGGTTACGGCCTGATGGTCGAAGTTGATCATGGCAATGGTTATCTGACGCGTTATGCGCACGCTCAGGATTTGCTGGTCGAGCAAGGCGAAATTGTCAATCAGGGGCAGGCGATCGCGCTGATCGGCAGCACCGGGCGGTCTACTGGTCCGCATGTACACTTTGAAGTCTACAAAAATGGACGTGTCGTCGACCCGGCCTCCTATATCAGGCGCACCCACCGCTAAATCAGTCTCCCCGGATCCTATGCAACTGGCGATCTGACTCAGGTCGTCACCGTTCCGTATGTTTATTTATTCAGCACTAACAGGTCATCATGAGCTTACAGGTTTTCAGTAAAATATTTGGTAGCAGTAATTCACGCAAACTCAAGAAGCTGCATAAAATTGTCAGGCAGATTAACACCTTTGAAGACAGCATTCAGGCGCTGTCCGATGAGGAGCTGCGGGGCAAGACTGCCGAGTTCAAGGGGCGATTTGACGAAGGAGAGTCTCTCGACAAGTTGCTGCCGGAAGCTTTTGCAGTGGTTCGCGAAGCGAGTAAAAGAACACTGGGATTAAGACATTTCGATGTGCAGATGATCGGTGGCATTGTGCTGCACCAGGGTGATATCGCTGAAATGAAGACCGGTGAAGGCAAGACCCTGGTCGCCACACTGCCAGCCTATCTCAACGGATTGACCGGAGAAGGTGTTCATATTGTCACGGTCAATGATTATCTGGCCAGCCGCGATGCCAACTGGATGCGCCCCCTGTACGAATTCCTGGGGCTGACAGTCGGGGTTATTGTTGGTGGCCAGATGCAACAAGAGAAAAAAGCCGCTTACAACGCTTCCATCACCTACGGCACCAATAACGAGTTCGGCTTCGACTATCTGCGCGACAATATGGCATTTCGTATCGAGGACAAGTTACAACACAAGCTCAATTTTGCCATCGTCGACGAAGTTGACTCCATCTTGATTGACGAGGCGAGGACGCCGTTGATCATCTCCGGTGCAGCCCAGGACAGCTCCAGACAGTACCTGGCCATCAATGAGCTGATCCCGCGTCTGGAGCGAGGCGAAGCGCCGGAAGAAAAACCCGCCGCCATGGCGCTGGAGCGTGAGGAGAAAGTTGAAAGCGGCCATTTTATGGTTGATGAAAAGACACGTCAGGTAGAATTGACAGAGGCCGGTCATGAGTACCTGGAAGACTTGCTGGCGCAGCGTAAACTGTTGAATGAAGGTGAGAGTCTGTACTCAGCCGCGAATCTGGGATTGCTGCATCATATTCATTCGGCTTTGAAAGCGCATTATCTGTTTCACAAGGACGTTGAATACATCGTCAAGGACGGGCGCATTGTGCTGATTGACGAGCACACTGGCCGAACCATGGAAGGTCGACGCCTGTCTGAAGGTTTGCATCAGGCCATCGAAGCAAAAGAAGGATTGGAGATTCAAAGCGAAAGCCAGACATTGGCATCAACAACGTTCCAGAATTACTTCCGGCTTTACAATACGCTGTCGGGCATGACGGGTACTGCGGATACCGAGGCGTTTGAATTCAAGCAGATTTATGATCTTGATGTGGTCGTAATACCGCCCAATACCCCGATGCAGCGTATCGACAAGAACGATCTGGTGTACTTGTCCATTGAGGAAAAGTTCGAGGCAATAGTCAGTGATATCAAGGAGTTCAGCGCAAAAGGAGCGCCGATTCTGGTAGGCACCGCGTCAATTGAAACCTCGGAGATGCTGTCGAAGTTCCTGACCAGGGAAAAAATCAAGCATGAGGTATTGAACGCGAAGTTCCATGAAAAAGAGGCTTTCATCATTGCCCAGGCCGGACGCCCGGGCGTGGTCACCATTGCCACCAACATGGCCGGTCGTGGTACCGATATTGTGCTGGGCGGCAATTGGGAAACAGAAGTCGCGGCAATGGACAACCCGACGCCTGAGCAGATCGCTGCCGCCAAAGATGCCTGGCAACAGCGCCATGATCAGGTGCTGGAGGCAGGGGGCCTGCACATCATCGGTACCGAGCGGCATGAATCGCGGCGTATTGACAACCAGTTGCGTGGCCGTTCGGGTCGTCAGGGTGATCCGGGTTACTCTCGTTTCTACCTCTCACTGGAAGACAGTCTGATGCGAATCTTTGCCTCGGAACGCGTAAAAAGTTTCATGCAGAAACTTGGTATGGAACGAGGCGAGGCAATCGAGCACGGCATGGTGTCGAAATCAATCGAAAAGGCGCAACGCAAGGTCGAAGGGCGCAACTTCGATATCCGCAAACAATTGCTTGAATATGACAATGTCGCCAACGATCAACGCACCATTGTCTATCGTCAGCGTAATCAGGTCATGGCCAGCAATGACATCGGCGAATTGATCTCCAATATGCGCAACGAAGTGGCGGATGAGGTCATCAGCAGCCATATCCCGCCGCAAAGTATCTTCGAGCAATGGGATATTGATGGTCTGGAGCAGGCAGTGGAAGCGGAGTTTGCGGTTCATTTGCCCATCAAGGACTGGTTGGCTGAAGATGAAAAACTTTACGAGGAAACGCTGCGCGAAAAGATCAAACAGGAATTGACTGACGGCTATGCCAAAAAACGTGAAACCGTCGGCGAAAAAATGAATCTGCTGGAAAAGCAGATTGTGTTGCAGATCCTCGACACATTGTGGAAAGAACATCTTGCGGCAATGGATCAATTGCGGCAAGGCATATTCCTGCGTGGTTATGCCGGCAAGAATCCAAAGCAGGAATATAAACGCGAAGCTTTCGGATTGTTTCAGAGCCTGTTGTCACGGCTGCAGCACGATGTGATCCGGTTTCTGAGTCATGTGCAGGTGCGCTCGCCGGAAGAAATCGATGCCATCGAGCGAGCGCGTGACGCAGAACGGGCAAAAGAGAAAATGAAATTCCAGCACGCGGAAAGCTCCGCCATGCAAGCTGAGAGCCCGGGTGCAAATGCGGAAAGCGGGCAAAATGCCCAGGACAATGGTACGCCCTTTGTCCGCGAGGAGCCCAAACTGGGGCGAAATGATCCCTGTCACTGTGGTTCGGGCAAGAAATACAAACAGTGTCACGGTCGGTTAAACTGATAACACAGGTTGAATGAGAACATGGCGACAGGAACAAAAGAAACAGGAACCCTGGTACCGGTCCCCGGTATCAGAATGTCAGCGGTCAGCGCGGGTGTGCGTTATCAGAATCGTCTTGATCTGGTGCTGTTCGAGCTTGCCGAGGGCAGTCGCACGGCGGGCGTTTTTACCCGGAATGCGTTTTGCGCAGCGCCCGTGGTACTGGCACGTAAACACCTTGCCGCTAATGGTGGCGATGTTCGATACCTGCTGGTAAACACCGGCAACGCTAACGCCGGTACCGGTGAGCAGGGCATGACTGATGCCCTGCATTGTTGTCAGGCTCTGGCTGATGTCGCCGGTGTCAACGTACGTCAGGTTTTACCCTTTTCGACAGGTGTCATTGGCGAGAAGCTGCCGGCAGAAAAGATCGCGGCAGCGGCCCCCGGCGCGCTGGCTGCTGTAGAGAATGATCAATGGCTGGCGGCGGCAAAAGGCATCATGACCACCGACACCCGGCCGAAAGGTGTGTCGGCTATGGTCACGCATGCCGGTCAGGTCATTACCCTGACCGGCATCACCAAAGGTGCCGGGATGATCAAGCCGAACATGGCGACCATGCTGGCTTTTGTTGGTACTGATGCCGATATTGAACAGGACCTGCTGCAGGATCTGCTAAAATCTGCAGTAGAACAGTCATTCAATAGAATTACAGTTGATGGTGATACATCAACCAATGATTGCTGTGTACTCAGTGCCACCGGCAAAAGCGGAATCACGATCGACAAGGCTGATGCGGGGTTGTTTGACGCCTTCAGCAGAGCGCTGCACGGGCTGATACTGGATCTGGCAAAACTGATTATCCGTGATGCCGAAGGTGCGAAAAAATTTGTCACTGTTGATGTTCGGGGTGGCGCCAACACCGCAGAGTGTTTGCAGGTCGCCTATGCTATCGCTGAATCCCCTCTCGTCAAAACAGCATTGTCTGCCTCCGATCCCAACTGGGGCCGAATTCTGGCAGCGGTTGGCCGTGCCGGTGTGCCGGAGCTGGATGTTTCCCGGATAGACCTGTATCTGGATGATGTTTGCATCGTCAAACAGGGCGGCCTGGCGCCTGACTATCGCGAGGCAATGGGACAGGCGGTGATGAACCAGGAAGATATTTGCCTGCGCGTTGAATTGGCAAGAGGTGATGTCAACGAACAGGTGTGGACGGCGGACCTGTCTGAGGAATACGTACGCATCAACGCGTCCTACCGCAGCTGACAGCCTGCTACTGTTGTCCCGTTGTCGCCAGCGCTGACAACATGCTGATACCTGCTATTCCTCGTGCCCCTCGGGTTCTGGCAATGTCCAGATCCTGAGGCCGCATGCCTCCTAGCGCGTACACCGGCACATCTGTTTCCCGAATCATGGTTTCGAATGTATCCCAACCCAGAGGCGTGGTGCCGGGGTGCGAGGCAGTTGTGAGGACAGGCGATAACAGGATGTAGTCGGCGTCCAGTTGAGCAGCCAGCTCAAGTTCCTGTCGACTGTGACACGAAACACCAAATAACAGGTGCTCCGGTACCGGCCGTCCATTCTGTGCGGGTGCCAGCAGGTGCAGCAGCGGGGCATGCGCATGCAGGCCCCTGATGCCCGTCATGCCAGAGATCTCCTCACGGACACGTCCATGTTCGTTGATACTGTCAATGGCAAGATCGACGATCACGCCGACCTTGCTGGCGGTGATTGATTGCAGGGCCTGCTGTGCTGCCGACAGATATTCCGGGTACTGATCCTTGTGCTGGCAACGCAGTCGCAGCAAGGTCCTGGACAAGGTGCTCCCGGACAACGTACTACCGGATAACGTACTCCGGGGAAAGGTGGGCGCTTCCGCCAGCGGTGTCGGCAGGTTGATGATGGCCAGGAAGTCGCGCAGTTGCAGGCGCCGGATAATAAACCGGTTGGCCTGGGGGAATTCGGCGGTATCAAGCTGCGCAACCGGCAGCCAGCGCAGTGGCTGATTTTCCTGGCCGGTGGGGGTGCCGCTGAAACGCTCCACCAGCCACACGTCCAGCAACACCGCCTTGTCGGGATAATCATGCTCTATACGGCAGAACGGCTGCGCACACTCAACCGCAATGTCGAGTTCTTCCCTGAGTTCCCGGCAGAGCGCCTGCTCGACGCTTTCGCCTGCTTCCAGCTTGCCACCGGGGAACTCCCACAAACCGCCGAGGTGTTGATTGTCTGCACGCCTGGCGACCAGTACCTGGCCCTGTGAATCAAGAATCACCCCGACAGCAACGTGTATCCGTTTGATGTTGTAACCGTCAGTCATCCGATTGTCGGCCGCCGCTGAGTTGAGGCAGGTCGTCCGGGTCTACCGGCTCACCGGCGATACTGTGGCGTTCACTTGCCCATTCGCCGAAATCGATCAGTTTGCATCGTTCCGAACAAAATGGCCGGTAGGCACTTTGTTCATGCCAGGTCACGATCTCTTTGCAGGTAGGGCAATTAACTTTCAGTACACGTTCACTCATAAGGGGTAAATCACCTGCTTATTTCGAGGTAGGTTTTATGCAATGTCTGCACGGCGCTCTGTAGGGCCGTCAGGTCGCCATCATTGACAATGATATCGTCCGCCTTGTCGAGTCGTTGCTGGCGGTTGAACTGGCTGGCCATGATAGCCTTGATGGTGTCGGCACTGCTATTGTCACGTGCCATTGTGCGTTCCAGTTGCAAAGACTCGGGTGCATCAATGACCAGCACACGATTGCACAGTGTCTGCTGATCGGTTTCCAGGAGCAGCGGCGAGGACAACAGGGTATACGGCGATTTGCTGTGCTGAAGCTGCATGATGATTTCCTGTCGTATCAGTGGGTGCAGCAGTGCTTCAAGCCATTTTTTTGTTGCCGGGTCACGGAATATGAGTTCGCGCAGCGCCCTGCGGTCGAGATTGCCGTCGGCCAGCAGAAATTCCTTACCAAGGTGCCGGGCTATCTCTGTCAGAGCCGGCGTGCCGGGACGTACAACATCACGCGACACCAGGTCTGCATCTACTACTGTGATGCCCAGGGCGGCAAAAGCGTCAGTGGCAGCCGTTTTGCCGCTGCCGATACCCCCGGTGATACCCACTACTGTAGGCCGGTGATCGCTCATCAGCGCGCCACCAGCATTGAGATATAAGTGTTGCTGATTGCATCCCCCCAGATCAGAGCGATGAAGCCGGCAACGGCCAGATAGGGACCAAACGACATGGGTATATTTTTGTCACGGCCGGCGACTAAAGCCAGGGTTATACCAATGATGGCGCCGGTGAGCGATGACAGAATGATCACTGTTAACAGTTGCTGCCATCCCAGCCAGGCGCCGATGGCCGCGAGTAATTTGAAGTCGCCGAAACCCATGCCTTCGCGCCCGGTCAGCAATTTGAAAACCTGGTAAATACTCCACAAGCTCATATAGCCGACACCGGCGCCGAGCAGGGCATCCGCTGGTGTGACGCCGGTACCATGGCCGGTCACACTGAGGATCAGCCCCAGCCAGAGCAATGGCAGGGTAATATTGTCGGGCAGCAACTGATGGTCGATATCAATCACCGTCAGGCTGACCAGGCTCCAGGTGAATACCAGGGCCGCCATGCATGCCCAGGTCGCACCAAAATGCCATGCGACCAGGACCGACAGCAGTGCCGTAGTGATTTCCACCACCGGGTAGCGCCAGTGAATTTTTGTCCGACACTGACTGCAACGGCCGCGTAACAACAGGTAGCTCAACACCGGGATATTCTGCCAGGGCCGGACCGGTTTTTGACATACGGGGCAATGTGAATCAGGTTTCAGCAGATTGAAAGTTGGGTGCGCAGGCACCGGGTCGGTTATTTTGACCTTGTTCTGATCCAGTTGCAGGTACTCCAGACACTGGCTTCGCCATTCCCGTTGCAGCATCAGGGGCAGGCGATAGATCACCACATTAAGAAAACTGCCCACAAGTAAGCCCAGTACACCGGCCAGTAAAGCGGTCAGCCCTGGCGAACCCTGCATAAGTTGGATTATTGCTGTCATCAATATTTCCCGTTTTGTTACCGTATGCTCACAGGCCCTGGCCACTTTCTGTAAAAGACTGGGTGATGGGCCGCTGTCAAAGGACAGCACCAAGACTGAAAATCGGTAAATACATGGCTATCATCAGTCCGCCCACAAGCAAACCAAGTACCGTCATGATCAGAGGCTCGAGCAGGCTGGTGATGCCATCCAGCAGATTGTCGACACTGTCTTCGTAGTGATCAGCACATTTTTCCAGCATGGCATCCAGTGTGCCCGATTCCTCCCCGGCATTGGTCAGCTGCGTCATCATAACCGGAAACAAGCCGGTCTTGCGAATGGAGAAAGCCAGGGGCTGGCCCTGTTCAACATCGCCCAGAATGTCGAAACAGGTCTGCTGATAAACAAGATTGCCAGCCGCCGTTGCGCTCAGCCGCAGAGCTTCCACAATGGTCAACCCGGCGGCCAATGTTGTGCACAGGGTCCGGCAGATGCGTGCCAGAGCCGCATTGCGCACCAGTGGGCCAAGTGCGGGAATTTGCAGTGACAAGCGATCATACAGCAGGCGGGCACCGCGTCGGCGCTGAATCAGCCGATAGCAGCCCAGTGCGGCCCCGATTGTAATTGCGGCCCAAAACCAACCCTGGCTGATGACAAGATCCGACAGCCGCAACACCCATTGCGTCAGGGCTGGTAAAGGGGCGCCCAGGTCGGCAAATGTCGCAGCAAACTGGGGCACCACCTTGATCAATAGCAGCGCTGTTACCAGGATGGCTGTGGCCAGCACCGCCAATGGATACATCATCGCCTTTTTTACTTTTCGGACAATGGCTGCGTCACGCTCGTGAAAACCCGCAAGACGATCCAGCGTTGCGTCGAGCGTGCCTGATTGTTCGCCAATTGCCACCATGCTGATGAACAACCGGTCAAAATATTGAGGGTGCTCAGACAATGCTTCACTGAAGCTGCCTCCGCTGGAGACCCTGTCCTGCAGGGCAACCAGCAACTGCTGAATACGCGGATGCTCTGTGCCAGCCGCGACGATAGTCAGCGCTTGCAATAACGGCAGTCCGGCTTTGATCATATTTGCTGTCTGCCGGGTAACAATGCTCATGTCCTGAGCCTTGATGCGTGCTCCAGTGCCGAATTTTACATGCCGGTCGATGCAATTTCGTCCAGGTGCAGCGACAGGGGTGACCCGGCTTGCGCTGATGCCCTGCCGGTGCAAGGCCAGTCTCACTTCGGCAGGGTTTGCTGCCGGCATGGCGCCACTCTGACGCTTGCCGTGGCGATCCGTGCCGCGCCAGCTATACCTTGCAGCGCCAATTGTCACAGGTCAAGCCTGTCGGCGTCTGCCAGGCTGATGTCGCCCCTGGCGACTCTCGCCAGAGCAGATTCACGTAGTGACAGGTGTCCCAATGCTCGGGCGCTGCTTTCTATTTCACTGGCACTGTGGCCGTTTATTATCAGCCTGTTCAGTTCTGCCGACATGGGTAAAACCTCAGCGACGCAGACCCGGCCACGGTAACCCTGATGGCAGCTGTTGCAGCCAACAGGCAGGGAAACCTGATGGTTGACAGCCTGTTCAGCAGGCATGCCGGCGGCGCGCAAGCGTGCTTCGCCATCGCTGGCCGGCACTTTGCATGACGAACACAGGCGACGTACCAGGCGCTGGGCGATGATCAGGCTGAGGGAGCCGCACAGGTTGTAGGCAGGCACGCCCATGTTAAGTAGCCGTGTAATACTTTCTGCGGCACTGTTGGTGTGCAGGGTAGACAGCACCAGATGGCCGGTCTGGGCCGCTTTGACGGCAATGTCGGCGGTTTCCTGATCGCGGATTTCACCGACCATGATGACATCCGGGTCCTGCCTCATGAAAGCTCTCAGAGCAGCAGCAAAATCAAGGCCGGTGCGTTTGTTCACCGCGACCTGGTTCACCCCGTCAATGTTTATTTCCACCGGGTCTTCTACCGTTGATATATTGCGCTCCATGGTATTCAGCAGCCCCAGACCGGCATAGAGTGATACGGTTTTGCCACTGCCCGTGGGGCCGGTGACCAGGATCAGCCCCTGCGCCTTCTGCAACGCCACACGATACATCGATTGCTGCGCCGGCTCATAATCCAGGTCGTCGAGGTTTTTCCGTGTGCTGGCGCTTTCCAGCAGCCGCATAACCACTTTTTCGCCCCACAGTGTGGGCATGCTGCTGATGCGGAAATCAATGTACTGTCGCTTGCCGGATTTTATGGAACGTAAATCGTTTTTGGCTTCAGTCAACCTGAGTCTGCCGTCCTGCGGCAGTCGCCGCTCACTGATGTCCATGTCGGCCATCACCTTGATACGGGAAATGATACGTGGCGCCAGGCTGGCAGGAGGGCGGCTGACTTCGTGCAGGCTGCCGTCAATCCGGCTGCGAATGCGAACAAATTCTTCAAATGGTTCGATATGGATGTCGGAAGCCTGAGCGTAAATGGCGTCACGCAGCACGTTGTCGACAAAGCGCACCAACGGAGCATCGTCCGGGTTGACGTCGGCGCTGGCAGCGACCGTGCTGGCAAGTGCAGTGGTCTCAGCCTGCAGCGTGTCGGCAGCGCTGATCTCGCGTAGCACGGCGTTGCCATGGTCATCTTCTGCCCGGTTTTTTGCCATCAAGTGATCCAGTGCCTGCCACAATTTAATGCCATCCGCCACCACAGCATTGACCTGGCGGCCGGTGTGAAGGCGAATATCATCGAGCATCTGAAGGCTGACCGGATCTGCAAACGCAACGTAGAGACAGCCATTGTCCGGCCCGGGTGATGTAAATTGCATGGGCAGAACCCGATGCTTTTGCCAAAAATTGTGATCGAGCAAGTCACAGGGACAGGCGCGGATGTCGATGGCATCCAGGTCGAGCAGTGGATATCCGAAACTATCAGCGATGATTGCGGCCAGGCGTTGGCTATCGGTATATCCCTGCCGCAGTAGCAGCGTCACGAACGGTATCTCTTCCTGTCGGGCCATGGCCAGAAGAGTTTCTGCCTGGTCGCCGAGCAGCATGCCTGAATCGATCAGGGTTGCGGCCAATCCCTGGGGCAACATATTCGGTAGTCCCATTATTTGATGCGTGTGCCTTTGTATAGCAGCTGATCCGACAGTCTGCTATACAAAATGTGGGGGACGGCCAGTCGCCGTTGCACTAAACCACCAGGGCGGGATGCCCGAATCAGGTCCAGGGAGGACATATCATGATTAACAGTACAACGGTTGTATCAGCGACCGGCAGCAAAGGGTTTACGCTTATTGAGCTGATGATGGTGGTCGCCATTATCGGTATTCTGGCCTCGGTAGCGTTGCCTGCCTATCAGGGTTACGCCGCCAGAGCCAAGTACGCCGAACTTATCACGGCTGCGGCACCGGCAAAAACGGCCGTTGATCTGTGTGTGCAATCCCGTGGGGTCGGTAATTGCGGCAGCATCGCCGAGCAGCCGGGATGGTCGGTATCCGACGAGGTAGATACCGTGACCATAGCGCTGGAGGATGAGGTCTTTCAGATCACTGTAACCCCGACGGGTGCGTATGCAGGCATTTCCGTAGCGGACACCTATGTACTCAATGGTGAGGCCAGTGGAGGCTCGGTCATCTGGTCGGAGGATTCTGATGCGGGTTGTCTGGCCAGTGGTTTGTGTTGACGTTTTTTGTTACATTAGCGCCACTTGAACAGACGCAGATACCGTTAAGGCTGCATTCAGGCAGATTGGTTTAATCTGGCAACATGAATTACAGGCAGTATCTGATCAACAGTTGTAGGCCCCAGAAGGTGCCGGAGTGAATGCGTATGAATATGATGAGATCGGCAATGATATCTGCTGCAGTTTCTTTTGTTGTAGCGTGCAGTACGGCAGCGGGACAACCACAAACCATTGAAGACGGTGTGTATACAGTGGAGCAGGCGGAGACAGGTAAACCCTTGTTCGAACAGCGCTGTTCTGCATGTCACAACGCTGATTTCTATCACGGTACTTTGTCCAATCGCAACAACCAGCCGCTGGCCTACCTGTTCGAGGAAATACTGGTCACCATGCCCGCAGATATGCCGGGTTCGTTGATGGATGCAGAATACGAAGCCATTCTTGCCCATATTCTGCAACTCACCGGGTTTCCCGCCGGCGATACGCCGCTGGATTATGCCAGCGGAAGCATGCATACGGTGAACATTGTCCCGCCCAAAGACTGACGGTGGCACTGAGCGCCGGAAGCTGAACAAACAGGAAGCTGAACAAAAAAGGCGAGCCAATGGCTCGCCTTTTTTGTTGGTGCGCCAGACAATGTTCACTGAAACCGTTCAAAACGCATGGACAGGTCTATTGCCTTCAGGTCTTTGGTGAGCGCGCCTATCGAAATATAGTCGACGCCGGTTTCCGCAATTTCCGCCAGTCGCTCGGTGGTGATGCCGCCGGATGCCTCCAGGCGGCTGCCGGCATTGTCGCGGGCGCGGTTGAGCCGCACGGCTTCCCGCATATCGGCAACGCTGAAATTATCCAGCATGATGATGTCCGCACGGGCTTCCAGGGCCTCTTCAAGCTCCGCAAATGACTCCACTTCCACTTCCACGGGTTTGCCGGGCGCCAGCGCCCGTGCGTTGTTGACTGCACGCGTGATAGAGCCGCAGGCGCTGATGTGGTTTTCCTTGATCAGAAAAGCATCGTAGAGGCCCATGCGGTGATTTCCGCAGCCGCCCACAGCGACGGCGTATTTTTGTGCCGTGCGCAGACCGGGAATGGTTTTTCGGGTATCCAGCAGACGGCAGGCCGTATGCGCTACCAGTTGCGCATACTGGCGGCTTGTTGTTGCCGTGCCGGACAGTGTCTGCAGGAAATTGAGCATGCACCGTTCAGCGCTGAGCAGAGTGCGCGCGGGTCCGTTAAAGCGGGCGATGGTCTGGCCTGCTTTGACATCGCTGCCCTCATGGCACAACCATTCCAGTGTGATGTTACTGCGGTCAAGTTGATGAATGACTTCGTCCGCCCAGGGAATGCCGCAAATGACTGCATTCTCACGGCTTATGATGCTGGCACGCGCGGTGGTGCCGGTATCAATCAGCGCTGCAGTGATGTCGCCACTGCCGATATCTTCTTCGAGCGCACGCTTGACGGTGGACTGCAGGTCGTCAGGTGTTTTCAGATTTGTGTTCATGTCGGCTGTCACTTTTGGCAGTGGAAGGTTTTCCCAGGCTCAGGGCTCTTCGTAGGCTCAGGGCTGTTTATGCGCTCAGGGCTGTTTATGCGCTCACGGCTGCATACGCAGTGTCAGGGTGTCAGCCCGTTGAGTGAATTCGACCTGACGCAAGGCGCTCATGCCGAGCAATACCGTCTCCCCCTGCATCGCCGGATTAATGCTGGCGCGCACATCATACAGCGTGATCTCGCCCAGCTGAAGCTCGGGAATGACAGTAGAGTAGACTGTCACCAATCCGTTGGCCGTCATCGCCCGCATCGCCTGACCCGGTTGCAGTCCGGCGCTGTTGGCAAGCTCTGCGGGGATCACAACATCGGTGGCACCTGTGTCCAGCAGAAATGTCGCAGTTTCACCACTGATGTCGCCGCTCATGACGTAGTGACCCTGGCGATTGCGGCGCAAGGCCAGTTCGACGCCACCATTTTGCAATACCTGGGTGTCCGGGCGCTGATTGGGATTGTATTGCCGCCCCAGCATATCGTCGAAAAACAGGGTCAACAGGCCAAGGCCCAGTGCAAAACTGATGACCAGCATGCCCAGGCCGGTGTGACGGCCTGGTTTCTTCCCCTCTGGCTTTTGCTCCGGGTTGTCGCTCATAAAGTTCGGCTTCGGTGTTATACTCGACCAAGACTTTAGCACATCAATGAGGTGATCTGCTTGATACGGGAACACTGGTTGCACAAGGCTCGACACGTGGCTTCACCCAATTTCAGTGAACGTCCTGAAGGCATGCCGATCGATGTGCTGGTCATTCACAATATCAGCCTGCCACCGGGAGAATTCGGAGGCTGCTGGATAGATGATCTGTTCTGCAATAAGCTTGATCGACAGGCACACCCGTACTTCCTTGATATCGCTGATCTGCGGGTGTCGGCGCATGCAATGATTGACCGTCATGGTCAACTCACCCAGTATGTGGCATTCGACAAAAAGGCCTGGCATGCCGGACAGTCCAGTTTTGACGGACGGCAACAGTGCAATGATTTTTCCATCGGTGTGGAACTGGAAGGTTGTGATGACCAACCCTTTACCGATGCACAATACCGCTCATTGGCCGATCTCACCCGGCAGCTGTTGCTCGCTTATCCCGGCATTACTGCGGACAGAATCGTCGGGCACAGCGACATTGCGCCCGGCCGCAAGACGGATCCCGGACCCTGTTTCGACTGGTGTCGCTTCAAAAAGGCCCTCACATGATATTCCTCACTGTCATCACCTGTTTGTTGATAAATCATTACTGGCGCCGTGAGCGAGGCTTGCCTGTTGATGGCTGGTTTGACGCCTGGCAGGACTGGCTGATCAGCCACGCCCATCGCCTGCCGGCGTTCATGCGCAACTGGTCGGGTACCTTGCCGGTGATGGCGTTGCTTCTACCGATGATGCCACCAGCGCTGCTGTTGTGGCTGGCAGAGGGGCACCTTCTCGGTTTGCTGTCTCTGGGGCTGCACGTGATGATTCTGCTCTACTGTTTCACCCGCTTCAATCTGTTGGAATTGATAGAAAACTACCTGATCTGCTGGCGCGAGGGCAATTACGAGGCTGCGTATCAGCACACGGCGGAACAGGCGCCAGATATTTTTCGCAGCCGCGTAGATGACTACGCAGTCATGCATCAGCAATTTCTTGATTATGTGCTGACGATCAGTCTGCGCCGCCTGTTCGCGGTCCTGTTCTGGTACATAGTGCTGGGGCCTCTGGCTGCGCTGTTGTATTTTCTGTTACAGCAGATGCTCCGGTCTGATGTTGTCATAGAGGACAGGGCCGATGTCTGCACCTGGCAGCGCTTTCTGTCGATTGCTGAATGGGTGCCGTCGCGGCTGCTGGCCCTGGCCTTCGCGCTGGCCGGGGACTTTGTGGCCGCGTTTAGTCGTTTACGTGAGCATTTGCTCGATAACCTTGAGCCAGGCCGGAATATTACCCTGCTGACCAGCTGTGCCGTGTCAGCAACCGGCAAGCCCGATCCGGCGCTTCGTGATGCTGAATACCGTGCGCAGGCCGTATGGCGACTGGAGGCATTGCGAGATCTCATTCTGCGCAGCCAGATAGTCTGGGTTATCGCGGTGGCGTTCATCATTCTTGTAGTTTAACTACATAAGATGCAGCCGGGACTTGAAATATCGCCGCCTGAAAGGTATTATTTGCACCATAATGTAATTTAATTACAAATATTGTCGCAATATTGTCGTCCGAATGGGTTTCTGCCACACTCAACGACAGCTTGTCGCAGTCGCAACCATCACATAATCAAAATCAACAAAACAGAATTGACGCTTATGACCGATCATCAGGAAGACTTTAACCCTACCGAAACCGAAGAATGGCTTGAGGCTCTGGGCTCCGTGCTCGAACACGAAGGTGCTGATCGCGCCAATTATCTGCTCGGCCGTCTGTCAGACAAAGCCTCCCGGCAGACACTGCAGGTATCCGGCTCTGCGATAACCACGCCGTACCGCAATACGATTCCGCCTCAGGAAGAGGATCGTATGCCGGGTGATATGTTCATGGAGCGGCAGATTCGCGGTTTTATCCGCTGGAATGCGCTGGCCATGGTCATGCGCGCCAACCTGGACAATTCAGAGCTGGGTGGTCATATCTCGACGTTTTCCTCGTCGGCCACACTGTACGATGTTGCCTTCAACTACTTTTTCCGTGGTCCTACTGAAAACCACGGCGGTGACCTGATCTACTTCCAGGGCCATTCTTCTCCCGGTATCTATGCCCGTTCCTATCTGGAAGGACGCATTACGGAAGATCAGCTCGACAAATTCCGTCGTGAAGTCGACGGCGATGGTCTGTCGTCTTATCCGCACCCCTGGCTGATGCCGGACTACTGGCAATTCCCCACTGTCTCCATGGGTCTGGGGCCATTGCAGGCAATTTATCAGGCGCACGTCATGAAGTACCTGTCCAGCCGGGAACTGCTGGATCAGGGCGATCGTAAAGTCTGGGCATTCCTCGGTGATGGCGAGATGGACGAGCCGGAGTCACTGGGCGCGATTGGCAAAGCGGGCCGTGAAAAACTGGACAACCTGATTTTTGTCATCAACTGTAACCTGCAGCGCCTGGACGGCCCGGTCCGCGGCAACGGCAAGATTATTCAGGAACTGGAAGGCATCTTCCGCGGCGCTGGCTGGAATGTGATCAAGGTTATCTGGGGTCGTCACTGGGATACCCTGCTGGCCAACGATAAAGACGGTCTGCTGCAGGCGCGCATGGACGAGGTTGTGGATGGCGAGTACCAGAATTACTGGGGCCGTGGCGGCGCCTATACGCGTGAACACTTCTTCGGCAAGAGCCCCGAGTTGCTGAAAATGGTCGAGCATCTGTCGGACGATGACATCATGGCATTGAACCGTGGCGGCCACGATCCGTTCAAAATGTATGCTGCCTATGCCGAAGCCATGAACACCAAGGGTAAACCCACAGTGATCCTGGCCAAGACGGTAAAGGGTTATGCCTTTGGTGATGGCGCCGAAGCACAAAATGCTTCGCACCAGACCAAAAAGCTCAATGTTGAAGGACTCAAGCGCTTCCGCGATCGTTTCAATATTCCGATCCCCGATGACAAGCTGGAGTCGGTGCCTTACTACCGCCCGGCCGAAGACAGCCTGGAAATGCGTTACATGCGCAAGATGCGCGAGGCCCTGGGTGGCGCAGTTCCGCAGCGGCGAGCGCAGAGTTATTCGTTGCCAACGCCGGACATCAGCGCCTTTGATGCCCAGCTCAAGGGCACCGGAGACCGTGAAATATCCACCACCATGGCGTTTGTGCGAATCCTGAACACCTTGTGCAAAGACAAGGAAATCGGCCACCGCATTGTGCCGATTGTGCCCGATGAAGCGCGCACCTTTGGTATGGAAGGCATGTTCCGGCAGTTGGGTATTTACTCGTCTGTGGGTCAGCTGTACGATCCGGCAGACTCCAACCAGGTCATGTACTACCGTGAGGACAAAACCGGCCAGATGCTGGAAGAAGGCATCAGTGAAGCCGGTGCGTTCTCTTCCTGGCTGGCAGCAGCAACCTCATATAGTGTCAACGACTTCCCGCTGATACCGTTTTACATTTACTACTCCATGTTCGGCTTCCAGCGCATTGGTGACCTGGCGTGGGCGGCAGGTGATTCACAGGCCCGCGGTTTCCTGATTGGTGCCACTGCCGGTCGCACCACGCTCAACGGAGAAGGGCTCCAGCACCAGGATGGTCACAGCCATCTGCTGGCATCAACCATTCCGAACTGCGTCACCTATGATCCGACGTATTCGTACGAGTTGGCGGTGATCGTCAATGACGGCCTGCGTCGCATGTACCAGGACAAAGAGTCGGTGTATTACTACATCACCACCATGAACGAGAACTACACGCACCCGGAAATGCCCAAGGGTGTGGAAAAAGGTATTCTCAAGGGCATGTATCTGTTGGAAGATGGTACCGCCAAGGAATACAAAGTGACCGGCAAGGCGCTGAGCGATCAGCGTGTGCGACTGATGGGTAGCGGCACCATTCTGCGTGAAGTGCGGGAAGCCGCCGCCATTCTGCGTCAGAAATATAAAGTTGTTGTTGATGTCTGGAGCGTTACCAGCTTTAACGAGCTGCGTCGAGATGGCATGGACGCGACCCGATGGAACATGCTGCACCCGGGCAAAAAAGCCAAAGTGCCTTATGTCACTGAATGCCTGAAAGGTCAGGAAGGTCCGGTTATTGCGGCCACTGACTACATGCGCATTTATGCCGATCAGGTCCGGGAGTACGTACCTGCCGCCTATCGTGTGCTTGGCACCGATGGTTTCGGCCGCAGTGACTCGCGCCAGCAGTTGCGCCGCTTCTTTGAGGTGGATCGTGGTTATATCGTGGTTGCGACACTCACCGAGTTGGCCGCAAAAGGTATCGTCAAAGCTGATGTGGTTACCAAGGCAATCAAGGAAATGGGGATAGACCCTGACAAACCCAATCCGCTGTTGGTGTGACATACAACAAAAACTGAAACGAATAACAGTTCAGGAGCATGCAAGGTGCCTGTAGAAAGTATAAAAGTACCCGATTTGGGGGATACCAAAGACGTCGAAGTTATCGAAATCCTGGTCAAGGAAGGCGATAGCATTCAGGAAAACGACTCCCTGCTGGTGCTGGAGAGTGACAAGGCGGCCATGGAGATTCCGTCCCCGAGCAGTGGCGTGATCAAAAAGATCATCGTCAAAGTTGGTGACGAAGTGAACAAGGGTGACGAGATCTTCAGTATCGAGGTCGAAGGTGACGCAACAGCAGACGCTGCCGAAGACAAAGCAGCGCCGGAGAAAACGTCAGACAAGGCTTCGGGAAAGACTGGCGCGGACACAAAACAAGCGGAAAAATCTGACACTGAAGCCGGAGCGAGCGACGAGGCAGAAGACAAACCTGCCGAAAAATCTGTTGAACTGATCCGTGTGCCTGATATTGGTGGTGACAGTGATGTCGAGGTTATCGAGATTCATGTCAAGGAAGGCGATGAAGTCAAGGCCGAGGATACCCTGATTACGCTGGAGTCTGACAAGGCGGCAATGGATGTACCGTCACCGGCCTCGGGGGTTGTCAAGTCCCTGAAGATCAAGGTGGGAGACAAGGTGTCCAAGGATTCTCCAGTGCTGGAAATGGAGATCGTTTCGTCAGCTGGCGGTGACAGGAAGTCCGGCAGCGAAGACAAGAAGTCGGGCGGCGAAGACAAGAAATCCAGCGGCGCAGACAAGAAGTCCAGCGGCGAAGACAAGAAATCTGAGTCCGCCGAAGCGCCGTCGACCCCCAAACTTGATGACAAGAGTCTGGCCAAAAAACAGGCAGAATTTGCGCAAACAGCGGCATCAAAAACCGACAGCAAAGTTTACGCCGGCCCCGCAGTGCGTAAACTGGCGCGCGAACTGGGCGTGGATTTGACCCAGGTAGACGGCTCCGGCAATAAAGGGCGCGTGCAGAAAGAGGACGTGCAGAACTTTGTCAAATCCCGCCTGCAGGGTCCTGCCACTGCTGGTGCTGCAGGCGGTGCCGGTATTCCGGCTATCCCTGACGTTGACTTCAGTCAGTTTGGCGAGATTGAAGAAAAACCGATGAGCAAACTGCACAAGGTCACGGCAGTGAATATGCACCGCAACTGGCTTAACGTGCCAGCCGTGGCTCAGTTCAACGAAGCAGACGTAACCGAACTTGAAGAGTTCCGCAACGCTCAACGCAAAGAGTCTGACAAGCGCGGTATCAAATTGACGCCGTTGCCGTTCATGCTCAAAGCCTGTGCCAAGGTGCTGGATGAATACAAGCAATTCAATGTCTCACTGCACTCATCGGGCGAGGTACTGATTCAGAAAAAGTACATCCACATTGGTGTGGCGGTGGCAACAGAGGCAGGGCTTGTGGTGCCTGTGATCCGAAACGTGGATCAGAAAAGTATCTGGCAGATTGCCGCTGAGCTGACCGAGATGACTGACAAGGCTAAGAACCGTCGTCTGAGCAAGGAAGACATGCAGGGTGCCTGTTTTACCATCTCCAGTCTGGGTGCCATCGGAGGTACATCGTTCACGCCAATCGTGAACGCGCCGGAAGTTGGTATTCTGGGTATATCCAAAACTCAGATCAAACCGGTTTATATCAATAATGAGTTCGTGCCCAGGCAGATGCTGCCGTTCGTGCTGTGTTACGACCACCGTGCGGTCAACGGTGTTGATGCCGGTCTGTTTGTTACCCGGCTGTCCGAGATACTGTCCGATATCCGTTTGTTGATGATGTAAACAAAAAGCGCACAAAAAAGCCGGGGAGCATTCAATGCCCCCCGGCTTTTTTGTGCTCCCGCATTAGCGGAATGGTGTTTTATTAATCAGTGCGACCTGATGCCTCACGGGCAATCCGCAACGTTTCAGCGGTACCGCCAGCGATCCCGGCGTCACCCCAGTAACCAACGGTCGGCATGAGGAAGCCCTGCTCCAGGCGTGCCTCAACATCGCCAGCGTTGGTCGTAATACCGCACGGCACGTCATACTGCAAACAAAGCTGAAGTACGCTATCAATGGCCGCTTGAACCTCAGCATGGTTGCTGGGCAGACCCATTGACATGCCCAGATCGGCAGGACCGACAAAGATGGCACTCACACCCGGAACCTGCATGATCGCTTCGGCATTTTCAACACCTTTGGCTGACTCGATCTGAATGAAGGAGATCAGTTCCCCGCGCTCATTCAAAGGCCAGGTGTCGGCGCGCTGGACGTAATCCGCAGCACCCCAGTACCAGGCAGATACGCCCGGTGACGCGCCGCGCAGCCCCTGTGGCTCGGCGATGTCAGAGCCGCGTGGTTGCGGGTAGCGCATGGCCCTGACGGCGCGCTCGGCTTCTTCGGCCGTTTCAACATAGGGAAACATGATACCAAAGGCGCCGATGTCCAGTACCTGCTTGACCAGCCACTCGGGATCGTTGCGGCCGTTGGCCGGGATGCGCACGATAGGCGTCGTGCGCATCTGCGCGTGGCCCTGACGTGCGATCGCTGCTTTATCAGTCATACCCAACAGGAATTCTTGCAGGGTTTCCATGTCGTGTGCGGTATGCTCCATGTCGATGAGAATATAATCGAGCCCCGAGCGAGCCAGGCCGCGGGCATTGGCCAGCGAGAAATTGCCGGTGAACAGGCCGAATACCGGGTCACCGTTCTCCAGTGTCTGGATGCTTCGATTCAGGCGCACATCATCCTGAGCCATTGCCGGGGCGGCGGCCAGTCCGGCAACAGTCAGCACGGAAAACAGCGCGGACATGCATTTCTTTTTCATGTTGGTATTCATGTTGGTACTTCCTTAGTGTTACAACTGTAAAGTTTTGTAATAATTTGAAATAAAAGCATTTTTATTATTTGAGACGCTATGCAGAGTAAACTAACGCAGCACATATATCAAATTGGCTGGCGGAGTATCGCGGCCGGGCAACAGCGATATGCCGGCAGCACAAAGGCCTTTGACAGACAGATGATTTCATGTAACCGGGAAATACAGTTTTCCGATGTCGGTTGCTACGTGACGGATCTCACAGTTGTATGCGTGACTCAAGGTCACATCGGTTAATACCTCCGTCGCGGGGCCCAGGGTATAGGTGCCGTCTCCGTTAAGCAGCAGGATCTGGTCGCAGAAACGTGCGGCAAGATTGATATCGTGTGTCGCCATGATCAGGGCACTGTTGTCCCGAATCACCGTTTCTGTAAGTAATTTCAGTGTTTTTATCTGGAATGATATATCCAGATGGTTGCTGGGCTCATCGAGCAGGTAGAGCTTAGGGCTCTGCGTCAGCAGGCTGGCGATGGCGAGGCGTTGGCGCTCACCCCCGGAGAGGCTGCTGACGTTGCGCCCCGTCATTGCCTCCAGGCCAACGGTTTTCAGGGCGTTCTCGGCAAGTGCAAAATCTGACTCACTTTCCCAGCGCCAGCCGCTTAAATGCGGCAGCCGACCCAGCATCACGGTTTCGTGTACCGTGGCGGGCATATCATCCTGGTTTTCCTGAAACAGAATGCCAACCGTTTTTGCCAGATCTCTCCTCGACCAATGTGTCAGCGCGCGGCCGTCAATCTCGATCCGGCTTTTGTCAACGCGGCATAGTTTCAGCAGGGAGTGAAGCAAAGTAGTTTTGCCACTGCCGTTCTGCCCGAGGACAGCCATGCGTTGTCCGGCCGCTACGGACAGGTTGAGTTGATCGCAAAGAATGCGATCACCAATCTGCAAACGCAGTTGCCGGGTCCGGACGATGGGCGAAGTCACGATGAACGCGCCCCCTGGTGCAGAATAAACAGAAAGGCCGGTACCCCTATCATCGCCGTCAGCACCCCGACGGGCAACTGCTGAGGGGCGACGATAGTGCGCGCCAGACTGTCAGCCAGCAGCAGAAAACTGCCACCCAGAACGACCGAGCACGGTACCAGCCAGCGATGATCACGCGCGCCCAGCAGACGTAGCATGTGGGGAATCACCAGCCCGACAAAACCGACTGAACCAGCGACAGTCACTGCCGTAGCGGTCAATATGGAAGCACTGAAATACAGCAGTAGTTTCAGGCGCGTAACATTCACGCCGAGAGCTGCCGCCATCAGTTCACCACGCGCCAGTGCGTTGAGCGCCTGGGCCTGACTCAGAATCAATAGAAGGCCGCCTGACAACAACACAAAATGCCAGCCATGGGTCTGGCTCTGGCTCAGATCTCCCATCAGCCAGAACAACATGCTCTGCACATTGTTACTGGTGCTGGTGGTCAGCATGACGTTGATCAGTGCACCCCAGCCGGCGGAAACAACAACGCCGGTCAGTAGCAGCCGGGTGGCCGACCATTGTTGTCTGCCTGCCAGACCGAAGACCACAAACACTGATAGTAGCGCACCGGCAAAGGCCGCCTGGGAAATCCAGACACTGGCAACGCCCAGCAGGATAACGGCCAGCGCACCGACGGCGGCGCCGCCCGATATGCCCAGAATATAAGGGTCGGCCAGCGGGTTGCGCAGCAACACCTGCATAATGACACCGGACAGGGCCAACAAACCGCCGGTAACAAACGCGGCCATGGCACGGGGTAATCTGAGTTCCCACAATATTTGCTGTTCGATCCCGGGAGTCGGCTGCCACAGTTGTTGCCAAAGGGTGCTGACAGGAACGGACACGCTGCCACTGCTCAGCGCAATTATGATGCTGATGACGAGCAATGCTGTCAGTGCTGACAGCAGGCTGTATTGCCGAAACGGGCTCACTGCCGGATAACGCTCCAAATGGTGTGGCTTGACTGGGCTGTTCTTTAAACGGATTGCTGTTAATGAGTGTCCTGGGCCGGGCCCGGATCGGTTTGGCTCCCCGTGCTCCCGCAAGCTGCGGATTCTATCACACGCATTTGTTGCAGCACTGCTTTGTTGGCCGGACAGGCCAAGCGGTGGCGGTCGGCCAGTTCACACAGGTAGCCATTAAGATGGCTGATTTCGGTTGGACGTCCGCGGCGGATATCCTGCAGTGTTGACGACAGGTTGTCTGCGGTGACGGTCAACACAGCGTGAACCTGCGCGTGCAAATCGTCGCTTGCAGGTGCGCCGGGAATACCCTGTAGAAGCGTGCTGATTTCGTCGCAAAGTGTCGCCAGAGCCTGTCTGGCGTCGGGTATTGTCAAAAGATCACCGTTACGGCAATCATGGATGACAGTCAGCGCGTTAACGGCGCAGTTGATGGCCAGTTTTCGCCACAGCCGTAGTTCGATATTGTTATCTTTCCGAACATTAAATTGCCGTGCGGGCAACAGGTCGAGCAGGGATTGCAACTGCCCGGATGCATCGGCGGCGGCATTGAGCTGCCCCAGCCAGGCGTCTCCGGCGCCCGCGTGGACAACATCGTACGGTGCGCGCAACCAGGCCCCGTGACTGGTTGACAGGCAGAATACGCGTTCGGCGCCAAAGCGGAGGCTGACCTCACGCTGTACTTTCAGGCCGTTCTGCAGCAATACAATGCGAGATGTCGGCAACAACTTCGTCGCTACGCATTCGATGGCGTGCAGGGTGTCCTGAGCCTTGGTGGTAACCAGCAGGTTATTGATGGGTTCATGCGGGTGTCCGGTCAGATCATTGATCGCATGCGCCGGCAGCGCAACCGGTGCTGTCATATCGGTGGATTTCACGTGGCCGGGGTAGTCCCGTAGCGCCTGCCGGTTTCGCAGCAATAGACTGACGCCGGCCCCCGGTGGCGACGT
Source organism: Pseudohongiella sp. (assembly GCF_040877505.1). NCBI lineage: Bacteria > Pseudomonadati > Pseudomonadota > Gammaproteobacteria > Pseudomonadales > Pseudohongiellaceae > Pseudohongiella > Pseudohongiella sp. Next base: position 25,358 of record NZ_JBBDNQ010000034.1, on the reverse strand, counting down.
CTGCTGCAGGTGCCGGTGAATGGCACACGCCCACAGGCAGCCCATGGCGCCAGCGCCCAGAACATGCCAGCCAGCAGCCGGTGGTATTGGTTTATCCGTCAGGGTCATGGTGATAGTATAGGCGCCATTGATGGGCGCTGTCTGCGCCGCTTTAAGATGATCCGAGAGATGAGGTCTGACCATGCCATCGTTTGATATTGTATCCGAAGTTGAATTGCCCGAAGTGCGCAATGCTGTTGATCAGGCCAGCCGCGAAGTCGGCACCCGTTTTGATTTCAAGGGCGTTGATGCCAGTTTTGAACTCAACGAAGCAGATATTACGGTGACCGCAGAGTCGGATTTCCAGATTCAGCAGATGATGGAAATCCTCAAGGGCAAGCTGGTCAAGCGCAATGTCGACATCAAAAGCATGGAAGAGGGCGATATTGTCGAGACCGGCAAAAAAGCCACCATGAAGGTTGTCATCAAACAGGGCATAGAAGCCGACATGGCGCGCAAACTCGTGAAAATGATCAAAGATAAAAAAATGAAAGTTCAAACCGCTATCCAGGGTGAAAAGCTTCGGGTCACCGGTAAAAAACGCGATGATTTGCAGGAAGTGATTGCCATGCTGCGTGAAGCCAAACTCGACATTCCGCTGCAATTCGACAATTTCCGGGACTGATTTTTGCCAATCGCCGATGTCAAAACCGTCAAAACCATTCGTGAGTCTCTGCTGACGCTGAAAGACCGGCGTTTTATTGCTATTTTTCTGCTCGGCTTCTCCAGTGGTTTCCCCTGGGTACTGCACGGATCGGTGCTGACGTTGTGGATGCAGTCATCGGGTTTGTCCAGATCTGCTATTGGTTATATCGGTGCGGTTGCCACGGTCTATGCTATCAACTGGACGTGGGCTCCCTTCGTCGATAAAGTTCGCCTGCCAGTACTGTACCGGATATTCGGGCAGCGTCGCTCGTGGATCCTTCTGACCCAGACCCTGATAGTGGTATCCATTCTACTGCTCAGTTTTGGTGACCCGCGTCAGAACCTGATGCTGGTCAGTCTGTGCGCGCTGAGTGTTGCCATTTTCTCTGCGACCCAGGATATTGCCGTTGATGCCTACCGCATCAATATCTTCACGCGCCGGGAGATGGACGACAAAATGCCCTTTGCCGCTGCGGTGACCACTACGGGCTGGTGGGCGGGGTATGGTTTTATCGGCGGTGCCCTGGCGCTGGGCCTGGGGGGCGAAACCATAGGTCTGGCCTGGCCCGATGTGTATCGGGTGCTGGCACTTCTGTATGTCGGCCTGATGATCTGCGTCATGCTGGTCCGGGAACCCGCAGAGGAAACGGCCGGTGTTTCCGACAGCGCTGACAGTGTTCTGGCGCTGGATGATGCGCAAGTGGCACAGGCAGGCGGTGCTGACGAGCTGCGTGGCTGGCCTAAAGTCAAATTGTGGTTCAACACCTTGCTGATCGGACCGTTCCGGGAGTTTTTTCAGCGTTGTGGCTGGAAACTGGCGTTGTCCATATTTGCGCTGCTGATCCTGTTTCGGCTGGGCGATGCCATGCTTGGCCGCATGTCTCTGGTGTTTTATGTGGAAATCGGTTTCAGCCGGGACGAGATAGCGTTTTATACCAAGTTTTTTGGCGGCCTGATGACGGCGTTTTTCTGTCTTGCCGGGGCTCTGATCAATACCCGCTTTGGTGTTCTCAAGGGTTTGTTTGTCGGCGGCATCGCGATGGGGGTGGCCAACTGCATGTTTGCCATCATCGCCATTGTCGGGCCCAGCGTGCCGTTGTTGCTGGTGACCCTGGTGGTGGATAACTTCACGGCTGCCTTCGCTACCGTGGCCTTCATATCCTTTATCTCCTATTTTACCAGTCGTACCTATACCGGCACCCAGTACGCATTGATGTCCTCGGTGTCCAATTTTGGACGCACTACCCTGGCAGCCAGCAGTGGCTTCCTGGTGGACTCGCTGGGCGGCAACTGGGCCCTGTTCTTTGTGTTGACCGGTGCCATGGTGATTCCGGGCCTGTTGATGTTATGGTACATCGGTAAGCAGGTGGAGGAGTACCGGGACCGTCAGCCCGCCTGAACGAACCAGTGCGCTCCAGCATCAATCCATTGCCATGAGACCCATTATGCCTTTTCCATTGCTGGCCTTTATTGTTATCCCCATCGCTGAGCTGCTGCTTCTGTTTGAAGTGGCGGATCTGATTGGCGGGCTGGCAACGCTGGGCCTGGTCATCGTCACCGCATTTGTTGGCATCAATGTCTTGCGGATTCAGGGCTTCAGTACCCTCAGTCGTGCCAATCAACGCATGGCCGGAGGCGAGCTGCCGGGGCAGGAAATTGTGGAAGGCATGCTTCTGGCCTTTGCCGGGGCCTTGCTGCTGACGCCGGGCCTGATCACCGACGCCATTGGTTTTGCGCTGCTGACGCCGCCAATACGGCGCAAATTGGCGTTGCGACTGATGCGCAGCGGTACCGGCTTTTTTGTCGGTGGCATGAGTGGTCGCACATCGGGCTTTGGTGCAGGCTTCTCGGGGTATCGCGGCCGCAGCGGCGCCGGCCCCGACAAGGCTGAAGGCACCACCGTTGACGGAGAAATCGTGGACCGGGACGACCACGACGGGACCGGAAAGCTGTCCGGAGATGACAAAACCAAATCCTGATCTGTGCGGGTCTTCTGTGCGGCACGCACCATGATCCTGACCGGGCCTGGCAGGCTCGCTGAAATGCGCAGAATGTAAAATATTTTTTGCTCCCGCCATTGAAATTCGCCGTCTGAACCCCATTAACGCAGACACAAGCAGTTATTAAGTTTTGCTGCGCCGGCTCCTGTCAGATGACAGGCTGTAAGTGAGCCGGGCAGCGTTTCGTCCATCATCAATCAAGATGTTAAGTCAGGAGAATACGAATAATGAAGATTCGACCTTTGCAAGACCGTGTTGTCGTGCGCCGCAAGGAAGAGGAAACCAAGACCGCCGGTGGTATCGTGCTGCCAGGTTCTGCCGCTGAAAAGCCCGCTCAGGGCGAAGTACTTGCCGTAGGCCCGGGCCGGATTCTGGAAAACGGCGACAAGCGTCCGATAGACCTGAAGGTCGGTGACACGGTGGTATTCGGCAAATACGCCAGCAACACTGTGAAAATAGACGACGAAGAGCTGCTCATCCTGAGCGAAAACGAAATTTTCGGTGTGATTGAAGGCTGATAAGCCGCTCACTCAGCTAATTTGTCCGACTAAATCCAATTTCAGCCCAATTTCAGATACAGGAAATAAATAACATGGCTAAAGACGTAAAATTTGGTGATTCCGCCCGCCAGAAACTGCTTAAAGGCGTAAACGTACTGGCAGATGCCGTCAAGGTAACCCTGGGCCCCAAAGGCCGCAACGTGGTTCTGGACAAGTCATTCGGTGCTCCGACTGTCACTAAAGACGGTGTGTCCGTGGCCAAGGAAATCGAGCTGCAGGACAAGTTCGAGAACATGGGCGCGCAGATGGTCAAGGAAGTTGCTTCCCAGACGTCTGACGTGGCTGGTGACGGCACCACGACTGCTACCGTATTGGCGCAGGCCATCCTGAACGAAGGCCTCAAGTCAGTTGCCGCCGGCATGAACCCGATGGACCTGAAGCGCGGTATCGACAAGGCCGTAAAGGCCATGGTCGAGGAAATCGGCAAGCTGTCGACCCCTTGTGCCAACTCCAAGGCTATCGCTCAGGTCGGTTCCATTTCCGCTAACTCCGATGACGATATCGGTCAGATCATTGCCGAAGCCATGGAGAAAGTGGGCAAGGAAGGCGTGATCACGGTTGAAGAAGGTTCTGGCTTTGAAAACGAGCTGGACGTGGTTGAAGGCATGCAGTTCGACCGTGGTTACCTGTCGCCGTACTTCATCAACAACCAGGACAACATGAGCGCGGAACTTGAAAACCCGCATATCCTGCTGGTTGACAAGAAAATCTCCAACATCCGCGAAATGCTGCCGCTGCTGGAAGGCGTGGCCAAATCCGGCCGCCCGCTGCTGGTGATTGCGGAAGACGTGGAAGGCGAAGCGCTGGCGACCCTGATCGTCAACAATATGCGCGGTATCGTGAAAGTGGCTGCGGCCAAGGCACCAGGCTTTGGTGACCGTCGTAAAGCCATGCTGGAAGACATCGCCATCCTGACCGGTGGTACTGTGATTTCCGAAGAAGTGGGCCTGAGCCTGGAGCAAGCCGATGTATCGCATCTGGGTAGCGCCAAGACTGTTACCCTGTCCAAGGAAAACACCATCATTGTTGACGGTTCCGGCGATTCCAAAGCGATCGAAGCACGCGTTGGCCAGATCCGCAAGCAGATCGAAGATACCAGCTCTGACTACGATAAAGAGAAGCTGCAGGAACGCGTGGCCAAGCTGGCTGGCGGTGTTGCCGTAATCAAGGTTGGTGCCGGCACCGAGATGGAAATGAAAGAGAAAAAAGCCCGCGTGGAAGACGCGCTGCACTCAACCCGTGCTGCGGTTGAAGAAGGCGTGGTACCTGGCGGTGGCGTTGCCCTGGTGCGTGCTCTGCAGGCCGTTGAAGGCAAGGTGAAAGGTGACAACGAAGACCAGAACGTGGGTATCGCGCTGTTGCTGCGTGCCGTGACATCACCGCTGCGTCAGATCGTGAAGAACGCTGGTGATGAGCCTTCAGTTGTTCTGGACAAGGTCAAGGGCCTGAAAGGCAACATGGGTTACAACGCGGCCAACGGTGAGTACGTTGACATGGTTGAAGCCGGTATTATCGATCCGGCCAAGGTAACCCGCAGCGCGCTGCAGGCAGCCGGCTCGGTTGCTGGTCTGATGATCACCACCGAGTGCATGGTCACCGAGATCGTTGAAGACAAGCCTGCTGGCGGCCCGGATATGGGTGGCATGGGTGGTATGGGCGGTATGGGTGGCATGGGCGGTATGATGTAAGCCCGGCTTTCCATAGACATAAAAAAAGGGCCAGCGTTTTTGCGCTGGCCCTTTTTTTTGGTTCTGTGTGCAGCGCAGGAGCCGATACGGGGGTCGGCAGGTTTTTGCTCCTGCAAAACCTGCATTTCCGCCATCCATGGCGGGCAGTCTCGGAACGGTCGCCGTTGGCGCCCTGATTGTTCCTCGACGGACGCCCCGCATCAGCTCCTGCGCTGAGCGAGACAGTCCCGTGTAATTACGGTTCGCGGTTGCCGTCGATTTCGATGACAACGCGGCGGTCAGGTGCCAGGCAGGCAATTGTGGCAGCGTTACCGCCCCCCAGGTTACGACAATCGCTTGATGGAATCGTGGCCTCGTCGTTGGCGACACCTCTGGCTGTGATTCTGTTTGCCGGGATGCCACCGTTGACCAGATACTGTCGCACCGCGTTGGCCCGGCGCTCAGACAGCCCCAGATTGTATTCGCGTGAACCGATACGGTCTGTGTGTCCCACCACGATAGCAGCCTCGAAATCAAGTTCATTGATTTGACGCAGCAGCGCATCCAGCTCCTGTTGCCCCGCAGAACTGATTGTCCAATCGTCAAAGCCAAACAGCACGTCGGATTCCAGCGTCACGCTGACGGGCTCAGGTGCTGGCGGTGGCGTGGGTGTTGGCCTCGGCGCGGGCGCAGGTGTTGGTGCTACAGGTGCCGGGGCTGCGGTGCGGCCAAACCGGTAAACCAAGCCAACAGTTGCCAATGTTGCTTTGTTGTCGATCATCTGGTTTGTAGGCAACTGGTAGGCTTCCAGCTCGGCGCGTGCTGACAGTGCGTCGGAGAAGGCATATTCGAGACCCAGACCGGCCTTCAGCTTGTTGTCACGTGGAGTCTGGTTGTCAAAACCGGTGGGGGGAGTCAAAGGGAATTGGCGAAATGACTGCGCGACGGTGGTATGAGTCATACCTGCGCGCAGGAGCGCGGTAAGATTGTCCGTTATCGGCATTTTTGTTACCAGATCCACGCCGATTCCCTCTATGCTTGCTCTGCCGCGCATATTTTGCGCAGGAGCCAGCGTGGTGTTGAATTCGTACTGACCCAGATCAAAATAACTGAACTCGACAGCGAAAGTCGGGTTGATATCGAAACCGAACAGAAGTTTCCCCCCAAAGTCGTCATCTGTTTTGTTTATCGAGCGGACCTGTCGGCCATCCGCGTTGAAGCCTTGTACCAGATCAGAGCGCGATATATGGCCTTGGCTTTCACCAATGCTGACACCGCCATAAAAACCATTGTCCTGGGCAAATGCGGATGGGGTTGCAACAAATGAGCTTGCAAACAACAAGGGTGTTGAAACTATAAAAGATGCGAGTGGGCTTTTGATAAATTTGTTGGCGTGCTTCATTCGTTTGAACTCCATTTTAGAATTAGCAGGTATGATGATACCTTGTTGCGTGGGACCAGTAAACGAAAGTTACTCCAGTCGAAATGTGCTTGAGATATGTCCTCGAAAAGAGTAGTATACGCCTCGCTTTCAAGCCCCCCTGCCTTGCTGCCGTTGGCGCATTGAAGTTTGAACCCCCTGTCTGAAGATCCTCCCCGCTCCGGGTCTTATCTTTGTTGTTTTTAACAATCAGTGATACTGATTGTCTCAAAAAGGTAAGCTAAATGCTTAAGTACGCTATTTTATCCGTTTCGCTGATTACGGTGATGGCGGGTGCAATGATTGCGCCTGCAGTCGCCTCAATTGCACTCGCGTTTCCACAGGCCAGTCCGTTCCAGATTAATCTGCTGACATCACTTCATGCCGGCATGGTGGTGCCTTTCAGTTTTGTTTCCGGTTATCTGGTCAGGTATTATTCAAAAAAATCAATATTGATTGGTTCACTGATACTTTATCTGATCGGCGGAATCGGTGGTGCATTGTCCACCGATATGATGTTCATGCTTTTCACCCGGGTGCTATTGGGTATCTCGGTGGGTCTGATGATTCCGATCTCGATCACGCTCATATCCGATTATTACGAAGGTGAAGAACGCACCAAAACCCTGGGTTTGCAGAGTGCGGCAACCAATCTCGGTGGCATCATTGCCATTGTTGTTTCAGGCTTTCTGGCGCTGCGCGGCTGGCAGTATTCCTTCCTGGCGTATGGCATGGCGGCGTTTATTCTTGTGCTGGTCATTGCCTTTTTACCCAAAATTGTCCCCGCGCCTTATGAAAAGGCATCGGCCAATAACAGACTGGATGGACGGGTTTTCCTGCTCGCGGTCTACATGATTATGACCTTTATCGTGTTTTTTGGCATTCCGTCCAATATGTCATTGTTCCTCAGCGAGATGGACGTCACCAATACAGTGGTCAACGGAATTATTATCGCAGTCTGTTCCGTTGGCGGTTTTCTCGGCGGTATGTCGATGGCATATTTTCGCAAACTGTATAAAAGTTTCTTTATTCCGATTCAAGTACTGTACATGGCAGTCGGCTTTGTGCTGATTGCCTTCCTCAACCAGTATCTTGTATTGCTGGGTCTTGGTGTATTGATTCTGGGTTTTGGTTACGGCAGTACGGTACCGGTCATTTTTGACAGCGCTACCAAGATTACTACCGGTGCTGCGACATCAACCGCAACAGCGGTATTGGTCAGCAGCATCTATCTGGGGCAATTTATCGCGCCTAACTTTCTGGGTACGGTGTCCAGAACCTTCGGCGACGGGTCAGTTTATTTTTCCTACACCATCATGGCCCTGATTCTGGTGCTGGTGGCAGTGATGTTGATGGCCGAGCGTGCGTTGCACTTTAGCGGTATGAAACGTTGGCTGTCGCGGAGCAGCAGCAAACACGCGTTTAACGAGTTGCGAAGTCAAAACATAGAATTACAGGGGAAAATCGAAGAGATTTCCACCCGCCTGAACAGCGCTCTGCAACAGCAGAATGCGGACAGCCAGGAACAGATGGCACTGTTGAAAGGCATGCAGGAAGATTTTGCCAGACGTATGGAATCCTTAAGCAAGCGCGATGTGTCAGGGCACTCCTGATGCATCGGGTGTTGCACACGATTCACGGGCAGTCCCAGCGATTGCCTGTTACCTACAATACGAAAGGAATTTAATCATGCACAAGAACATTATCGCCTGTATCGATGGCTCCAAATTTTCCCAGGCTGTTTGCGATGCCGCCGCCTGGTCGGCACAACGGCTGAATGCACCGCTACACTTGCTCAACGTGTCAGAGCCGCTGTTAGCGGAACCGGCAGAACCTGCCGAGACTCCGACTGAGCGCGACAAACACGAAGAAATTGAAAGCCAGCTTCAACAGCTGGATTATCAGAGAGCGCAGCTCTCGCGTAAGCGTGGCGATGCCATACTGGAAAAATCGTCTGCTCGCATAGTTAAAGCCGGAAGTGTTGAACCCAGGCTGCTTCAGGTCCGTGGCACACTGTCCAATATCGTGGAGGAAATGGAAGACGACATACGTCTGTTGATTCTGGGTAAGCGTGGCGACGATACGCTTGCCTCGGGCAGCATCGGTTCGCACATTGAGCAGATAATTCGTAACTTGCGGCGACCCATGTTGATTGTGATGGAGCAGTTTGTTGCCCCGCGACGGGTGTTGATGGCATTTGACGGTAGCGCAACCACAGCAAAAGGTGTGCGTCTGATTGCTGAGAGCCCGTTGTTTAATGGTATTGAATGTCATGTGGTGCAGGTGGGGGCGGATACTGACGAGCACAGAGAGCAACTGCGGTGGGCAGAGCAGACATTGGAAGAAGGTGATATTCCGACTATTACTCGTCTTCTTGTCACCAATGATGTAGACGATAGTCTTTCCACTTACACCCGTGACAATGAGATTGATATGGTCATCATGGGTGCTTACAGCCATTCGCGTCTGCGGCAATTATTGTGGGGTAGTAATACCACAAAATTGTTGAGTCACTCTTCGGTGCCGGTGCTGGTTCTGCGATAAAGTTATTACAAAATTGACGATATGTGAGCCGAACAAGAGGAACAGACATGACACAGTCATCAGTCAATAACAATGTCACGGAGGCATTTTCCAAAATGCCTTCCGCATCAAAAGCGTTCGTTGAACCCTTGAGGCGTGCGGATATCCGTATCGGGGGTACACGGCCCTGGGACATTCGGTTTAATTCGGCCGGTGTACTCAACCGCGTACTAACTCGCGGTAGTCTGGGGCTCGGCGAGGCCTATATGGATGGCGAGTGGGACGTACCGAGGCTTGATGAGTTTTTTTACCGCGTCTTGAGAGCGCAGCTGGATCAGACAATCAAACCCGCCAGTCTGGCGCTGCATGCGTTGCGAGCTCGCTTCTTCAACTTACAGAATATCAAGCGTTCCTGGCAAGTTGGAGAGCAACATTACGACCTTGGAAATGAGTTTTACGCGGCAATGCTTGGTCCTCGTATGGTGTACACCTGCGGCTATTGGCGGAATGCGGAAACCCTGGCTGAGGCGCAGGAGGCTAAACTGGATCTGATCTGCCGTAAGCTGCGGCTCGAGCCTGGCATGCGGGTGCTGGACATTGGCTGCGGTTGGGGTAGCTTCATGAGCTACGCCGCCGAACACTACGGTGTGGAATGTGTGGGGGTGACGATCTCAAAGGAGCAATCGGAATGGGGTCAAGAAAAGTACAAGGGTCTGCCGATTGAGTTTCGCCTCCAGGATTATAGAGATATAAACGAACGTTTCGACCATGTTGTCAGTATTGGCATGTTCGAGCATGTAGGGCGCAAAAATTACACGACCTACATGGATGTTGCGGGTCGTTGTCTGAAAGAAGATGGTTTGTTTTTGTTGCATACCATAGGCAAGAACGTCAATACGTCAGGCGTTGATCCCTGGATAGATAAATACATCTTTCCCAACGGTGAGATTCCTTCCCTGGCTCAGATCGCCAGCAGTGTAGAAAATCGTTTTATCATTGAAGATATACATAATTTCGGCGCAGACTACGACAAAACACTGATGGCGTGGTTCGCCAATTTCGAAGCGGCGTGGCCACAATTCAAAGAAGAATTGGGGGCACGCTTTTATCGAATGTGGCGCTATTACTTATTGTCTTGCGCCGGAGCGTTCCGCGCACGGGATCTGCAGCTTTGGCAACTGGTGTTGTCACGGCATGGCGTTGACGGTGGTTATAGCCGGGTCAGTTAAGCGGGCAACTGCTTTTCCTTTTAATGTGTAAATCTTCACTTTGTCGCTAATTGTTCTCAGAAAAGGCGTTTTCAGGTATACTACGCGCTTTTTCTTGCACAGGGGCGACGACTATGTCTGAGCTTGTTGGGTCTGCACTGGTTGGCGTGATCATGGGCTCCAAATCCGATTGGGCTACCATGAGTCATACGGTAGATATGCTGGAACAGCTGGGGATACCGCATGAGGTCAGGGTGGTTTCGGCGCACAGGACACCGGATCTGCTGTTTTCCTATGCAGACGAGGCGGCTGGTCGCGGCATCGAGGTGATCATAGCCGGTGCCGGTGGTGCTGCCCATTTGCCGGGCATGTGTGCCGCAAAAACACATTTGCCGGTGCTGGGCGTGCCCGTGCAGTCATCCATGCTGTCAGGGGTGGACTCCCTGCTGTCCATCGTGCAGATGCCAGCCGGTATTGCCGTGGCAACATTGGCAATAGGCCGCGCCGGTGCGGTCAATGCAGCCCTGCTGGCAGCCAGCATTCTGGGCAACAAATATCCTGAGCACCAGCAGTCGCTGAAGGCGTTCCGCGCCAAACAGACGAGTAATGTGCTTGATAATTCTGATCCACGGCAGGCCTGAGCTATCATGAAAATAGGTGTTATAGGTGGCGGACAGTTGGGCCGGATGTTGGCTTTGGCAGGTACCCCCCTGGGCATGAAATTTGTTTTTCTGGACCCGGCACAGGACGCCTGCGCGGCGGCGCTGGGCGAACACATTCGCGCTGATTACCACGATCATGAACATTTGCGTCAGTTGGCCGATCAGGTTGACCTGGTGACCTTTGAATTCGAAAGTGTGCCGGCCGACACGGTCGCTTTTCTGTCCCAGTTCGTTCCCGTATTTCCGAGTGCCGAGTCGCTGCGTATTGCCCGCGACCGCCTGCTGGAGAAGAACCTGTTTCGCAGCCTGGATATTCCGGTTGCGCCCTACGCCGCCATTGATTCGCAGGCTGATCTGGAGCAGGCGGCGGCCAGTATCGGCTTGCCGGCAGTGCTCAAGACCCGCACCCTGGGTTATGACGGAAAGGGTCAAAAAGTACTGCGTAGCTCTGCCGATGTCAGTAGAGCATTCGCCGAACTGGGCAGTGTGCCCTGTATTCTGGAAGATTTTGTTGAATTCAGCGGCGAGGTGTCGCTGATCGCGGTTCGCGGTCGCGATGGCGCCAGCAAGTGCTACCCCTTGGTCCATAATACGCACAACGAGGGGGTTCTTCGGGTGTCTATTGCCAGCGATCAACATCCGCTGCAAGCGTTGGCCGAGCAGTACACGTCGGCCGTGTTGGAACATCTGGATTACGTGGGTGTGCTTGCATTCGAATTTTTCGAAGTTGATGGCGGGCTCAAGGCCAATGAAATTGCACCCAGAGTGCACAACTCCGGGCACTGGACAATTGAAGGGGCAGAGTGCAGCCAGTTTGAAAACCACCTGCGGGCCATTACCGGATTGTCGCTGGGATCGACCGCAAAACTTGGTGAAAGCGCCATGATTAATTTTATTGGCAGTGTCCCTGGCATTAACAAGCTTGCTGCTGTTGCTGACTGCCACGTGCATGACTACAACAAGGCGTTCAAGGATGGCCGCAAAGTTGGGCATGCCACTGTGCGCAGCGTCGATGCGGACACCATGCGTCGCCAGCTTGGCAAGGTCAAGGCGCTGATAGCTGCTGACAATTGATCGGTGCCTGTGGTACAACAGAGCGTTAGAGCATAAACCACAGGTGACAAGATGCTGACCCGTACCATCGTCAATCGCCGGTCTTTGAGATCGCATTTTTTAAGCTGGTTTCTGAAGCGCCGTTTCAAACCCAAACTTTTACGTCCTGATTTTGATCCCGCGCGTTTTCGCGTGACGCTGGATCGTGACATGGGGAAAAACCCTATCGCCAGCGATGTCGACGTGACGTCGGTACAGCATGAGGGTGTTAATGGTGAATGGCTGACACCGGCATCATGCAGTGGCCCGCGCGTTGTGCTCTACAGCCACGGTGGTGGTTATCTGTTTGGTTCGCCTTTGTCTTATCGTGCCTTTACGTCGCGGCTTGCGGTCGCCTGCGATGCCCGCGTGTTTGTACTGGATTACCGTCTGGCACCCGAGCATCCGTTTCCTGCTGCCGCTGATGATGTTTTTGCCGCCTATCGTTACCTGCTGACCGAGCATGATGCTGCTGATATTTTGCTCGCGGGCGACTCGGCCGGTGCCGGCCTGTCCCTGTCCCTGCTGGTGCAGATACGTGAAGCCGGGTTGCCCATGCCAGCTGCTGCGGTGCTGCTATCTCCCTATGCCGATCTGGCTGTGACCAGTGAGTCAGTGGACAGCAATACCCGAACCTGCGCCATGTTCAGCGGCGATGCTATTCGCCGGGCCGCCGCCACCTATCTCAATGGCGCATCGGCCATGGACGCCCGGGCGTCACCGTTATACACCGAGTATGCCGGATTTCCGCCACTGCTGATTTACGTCAGTGACAATGAAGTATTGCGTGATGATGGATTACGCGTGGCCGAGCGGGCTGCAGCCGCGGATGTGTCGACTGACCTGCGAATCTGGCGTGGACAACCACATGTGTGGCCTTTGTTTGTGCCGGTGTTGCCGGAGGCGAATCAAGTCATGCGGGAGATCGGTGACTATGTAAGGCAGTTCTCCGCCTGACCGGACACTGGTCGCCGGGCTGACGGCTCAGGGCTCTCGCAGAACCAATTCCACCCGGCGATTGCCAGCCCGGTTTTGCGGTGTATCGTTTGGCTGCAGAGGACGGGTGTCGGCATAACCCACCGCACGCATGCGAGTGGCGGAGATGCCGTCAAACTCCAGGAAGCGCAATACAGAGATGGCACGGTCGCTGGACAGCTCCCAGTTCGATGGAAACTGAGGCGTGTTGATGGGGATGTTGTCGGTATGGCCTTCGATCGAGATTTCACCCTCAAAAGCATTGAGGAACCCCGTCAGTTGACTGATCAGCATCATACCTTCATACATAAGCTCAGCCTGACCGCTGGCAAACAGCAGATTGTCTGCAATGCGCAAAGTCAGGCCTTCGCGCCCGGGCTGGGCGTCCACACCCTGAAGGGACAAGGCGTCCAGACTATTTTCCAGGCTCTCCAGACGTGCATCCTGATCGGCGTCGCTGCCCTCATCTTCAGCATCCGGTGTGGTTTCTCCGGAGGTCCCCTCCAGCAAGCTGTTGTATTCCGGCAGCACGCCAATGCCGCCGGGCATGACGCCGCCGGTTTCGTCCAAAGGCGTTTGCGTGGTTGACCCGGCCGCTGACCCGGCAGAACCGGTTTGCGCGATTTCTGCGGGGATGTCGTCATCGTCGGTTTTGGGTTCGCTCATGGCCAGCAGCAGGACAAAAAACGCGATCAGTAGCGTCAGGACATCCAGGTAACTGAGCATCCAGCTATTATCGGTGCCCTCGGACGAACCGGGTTCGTCGCCGACCATGTCAACGGCATAGCGGCTATTTTCCACGCGCGGCCCCTTTCAGCGGTGGCATGCCCTTGTCGCGGATTTCATCCTGATAGGTTGCAGCAAAGGATTTCAGTGTGTCTTCAATGAAGGATGGTGGACGCCGTTTGCTCATCATGGCAATGCCTTCCAGCACCATGTTCATGGCGATCAGGCGCTCCTCCGTGCGTCGCTCCAGTTTGACCGCAATGGGTTGCAAAAACACGTTGCCCAGCAGGATGCCGTAAAACGTGGTCAGCAGTGCAACGGCCATTTGCGGGCCAATCATGTCGAGGCTGCCAGAGTCCATCACGGCCAGCATGTTGACCAGGCCAACCAGGGTGCCAATCATGCCGAAGGCGGCGGCATAGGTCGACATGGTACGGAAAATGTGGGCTTCTGCGCGTTCGCGCGCCTTCACGCGCGCGATACGCCAGCGCAGCGTATCGATGATTTCCTGCTCGTCTGTATTGGCAATGACCAACTGAATACCGGTGCGCAGGAAGGGGTTCTTTATTTTGGCCAGCGCATCGTCTACATCCTTGATATTGCCCTGAAACCACAGACGTGAAACCTGTACCATCTCCTTGATATCGTCACGGGTATAGGTGTTTTCGCGCCTGAACACCAGTGCCACCAGGCCGAATACGCGTACCACCTCTTTCAGCGGATAACTGATGAAAGTAGCTGCCATGGTGCCGGTAATGACGATGGCCAGGCCAGGCAGGTTAAGAAAGCTGGATTCCGATTCCGCAGAGAAAAACAGCACACTGCCCAGCAGCGCTACGCTGGCGAGCATGCCTATGATGGTTGATGGATTCATGCGGCGTCCTGACAGTCAATTCGCGAATTAGGGGCTTCAACGCAGATAATGTCGGCGGCTGCGGGCAAATCTTTAACAGGATATCAGGCGATGTCGGCAGAATGCGCGTGCTTGTTGTTCAGGCGTGGGGGAGGCGTATTCCATACTGCGCTTCAGTGTTTTGTGTGCCAGTTCCTAAGTAAACTCGAAACTCTGGATCAGCGCGTCGCGAATCTGGGTATCGCTGATGTCCTGCTGATAACGCAGAAGACCTTCCTGAAGACGATCAATCGCCTTGCTGAACGGTTCAAGATTGGGTTTGTTGTCACTCACGGGTCTCTCCTGACGTTCTATCAACTCAAGATGCCAATATCACCCAATAAACAAACGAAAATCATATCCCGAGCTGCTCGCGTATTGTTATTGCACTTGGCAGCTGTCTGTAGAAGAATCAGGGCAGAAAATCAATCAGTTATGCGGCGTCACAGGATGTGATCATGAACCGTTTTGAGCGGATATACAAAATTCACGAGATGCTGCGAACCGCCCGGCAGCCTGTGCCCATGAGGGCCTTCATTCAGGCGCTGGATAGCTCTCGCAACTCCGTCACCCGCGATTTTGAGTACCTGCGCGACATGCTGGGCGCGCCGCTGGTGTATTCCCGCGAGCACAATGGCCATCGCTACGACCCGGGTGCAGGCGTATTTGAGCTGCCGGGCTTCTGGATGAATTCCGGCGAACTGTACGCCCTGCTGGCAAGCGAACAGTTGCTGGAACAGGTGCAACCTGGTTTATTGGGCGATCGTCTGCTGCCGCTGAAAGAGCGCATTCGCAACCTGCTGGGCGAATCCGGCCATTCGGCTGAACGCATCAGCGAAAAGATCCAGATTCAGCCCATTCAGTTCCGCGTTATCAGTCCTGCCATTTTTGACCCGGTGGCCGAAGCCACACTGGCAGCGCAACAGTTGCGCTTTGACTATCATAGCCGCAGCAGCGTCGCATCTGAAAACCGCCTGACGCACCCGCAGCGATTGATTCACTACCGTTCCAACTGGTACCTGGTGGCCCACTGCGAGGCCGCTCAGGACCTGCGCCTGTTCTCGCTGGACCGCATTGCGGCGCCTGTCGTTCAAAATGTCCCTTGCCAGGTCGTTGTGCCTGTTGATCTGGACCATTTCCTGGGGAGCGGATTTGGCATTTTTGGCGGCCAGGCCAAAAGCACGGCACACCTGCGCTTCAGCGCCCAGGCGGCCAAATGGGTAGCGGAGGAGAGCTGGCACCCCGAACAAGTGGGTGAATGGCGTGACGAGGGTTATCACCTTAGTCTGCCCTATGCCGACTCACCCGAATTGGTCATGGATATTCTGCGTTATGCGGAGCATGTTGAGGTGCTTGCACCTGCGGAGTTGCGCACTGAGGTGGCAGAGAAAATCAGGAAAATGTATGGAATTTACTGGTAATTTTTCCAGTGGTGCATGTGGTGGGGCAGGTGGGGTGTTAGGGTTGATTAAATCCTGGAAAATTGACTTTCAGCGGAAGAACTAATGACGCAAAATCCAACATACTATGCTCACTCCGCATCGGGGTTGCCAGAGGCCGACTGGCAACTACTGAGTGAACACTTACAGGTAGTTGGACGTCTCGGAGCGAAAAAGGCTGCACACTTTGGTGCGTCAAACCTCGCTGAAATTGTTGGACTGCTGCACGACGTAGGCAAATACTGCCCGGAATTTCAAGATCGGTTGCGAGGTTCCAGCAAAAAAGTGGACCACGCAACCTGGGGTGCAAAGATTGTACTGGAGCGCTATGGCGAGTTGGGAAAGCTGTTGGCTTATGCAATTGCCGGCCATCATGCAGGCTTAGCAGATGGTCGAGAAGACGTCGAAAACCGCATTACGCCCTTGGCCAATCGTTTGAAACGTGAATCCGAAACTAAATTGGATCCGGCATGGGAATCGGAAATACCTCTACCCCAGGATCTAAATTTACCTCCATTCAAAATTCGCCAGGGTCAGCAATACTTCCAGCTAGCATTTTTGGGGAGGATGATATTTTCCAGCTTGGTGGATTCGGATTTTCTGGATACCGAAGCATTTTATGACCGGATTGAAAAACGAGAGGCTCGAAACAGTGTTTTCCCGACAATTGAGGAGCTCCATGCACAACTTAATAAGTATCTGGCGCAACCAAAATTCAACGATAGCCATGGAGTCAACAAGATCCGGGCACAAATTCTCGCCGAGGTCAAAGGCAAGTCGGCAGAAGAGCCTGGACTGTTTTCGCTAAACGTACCAACGGGTGGTGGTAAAACACTGACATCACTCGCGTTTTCCCTCGATCACGCCATTAAACACGGATTGCGTCGAGTCATATTGGTCATCCCGTTCACCAGCATTGTTGAGCAGAATGCAGCGGTATTTCGGGAGGCTCTAGGCCCGTTGGGTAAGCATGCAGTATTGGAGCACCACAGCGCATTTTCGGATGATCAAAGGGATTACAAGGATCCTGATTCTAGAGATAAGCTGCGGCAGGCGGCAGAGAACTGGGAAGCGCCTATTATAGTGACGACGGCTGTTCAGTTCTTCGAAAGTCTTTTTGCTAATCGATCGTCGCGTTGTCGAAAATTACACAATATCGCCAATAGTGTTGTCATTTTGGATGAGGCCCAGACTCTACCACTGAAGCTACTTCGGCCATGTGTTGCTGCGATCAGCGAGCTTGCACTGAATTATCGAACAAGTGCCGTGCTGTGCACCGCTACTCAACCTGCTCTTAGAGAGTCGGACGGATTTATTGATGGCCTCATCGGAGTAAGAGATCTGGTGTCCGATCCGCAATCGCTTCACCAGCAACTGCAGCGAGTGTCGATCAAACACATCGGTGATCTGACTGATGATGATCTTGTCCATCGGGTGAATGCAGAACACCAGGTGCTGTGCATTGTTAATAATCGACGACATGCAAGAAGTCTTTTTGATCAAATCAGATCACAAGACGGTGCCTTTCACCTGACGACCCTCATGTGTGCCCGGCATCGCAGTGAGCAGCTTGATCTAATCCGGGCGACTTTGAAAAGTGGCAAACCATGTCGCGTGGTGTCGACATCATTGATTGAAGCAGGCGTAGATGTCGATTTCCCGACCGTTTACCGCGCGGAGGCTGGCCTGGACTCAATTGCTCAGTCAGCGGGGCGATGCAACCGGGAGGGAAGTAATGCTGTGCAAGACAGTTGGGTGTATGTCTTCAATGTGGCTAGCGACTGGAACACACCCCCAGAACTTGCGCAGTATGCGCAGGCCTGTCGAAGTGTTTTTCGTCAACATGAATCAAATCCTCTGGCGCTGGGTGCCATTATCGACTATTTCCGTGAAGTCTATTGGTTGAAGGAAAAGGAACTGGACGCCTATGAATTGTTGAGCGCGATTGAACGAGGGCGAGTGGACGGGATTCCATACGAGAAAATAGCCAATAAGTTCCGGATGATTGAGAGCAATATGAAGCCTGTCATCGTTCCATATTTCGGAGACGGTGAAGCTGCGGGAAACGCTGAAGTCACGAGGCTATGTAAAGAACTCGCATACATGGAATATCCGGGGCGAATTGCTAAGAAGTTGCAGGGATATTTGGTGCAGGTGCCGGAGTATGGCCTCCAGGCTCTGGTAGCCGCAGGAGCAGTGCATGCCATCAATCCTCAAAAATTTGGTGATCAGTTTATGGAACTATGTAAACCAGATTTGTACGACCCGGTTTGTGGCCTGAGTTGGGAAAACCCAGAGTTTACGTCGGCGGAGCAAAGCGTCATTTGAATAATGTGTATTATTTGCAGCCTGAAAGGTATCAGGAGGAGCTATGGCATATGGAGTCAAACTAAAGGTCTGGGGGGATAGGGCCTGTTTCACGAGACCGGAGATGAAAGCGGAACGAGTCAGCTACGACGTCATCACGCCCTCGGCAGCACGTGGGATCCTCGAAGCCATTCATTGGAAGCCAGCTATACGATGGCGTATTGATCATATCCTTGTGCTGAAGCCAATTCGATTTGAATCGATACGGCGCAACGAAGTGGGCAGTAAACTCTCTGCAGCTTCGGTAAAAAAAGCAATGAATGCTGGATCAACGGACGGACTTGTGGCGCTCGTGGATCAGGATCGTCAGCAACGCGCGGCTACCGTTCTTAAGGATGTTGCCTATGTCATAGAGGCTCACTTTGAGTTGACAGATCTTGCTGAGCCCTCGGAAACAGAAGGCAAGCATCTGGATATATTCAACCGTCGTGCACGTAAAGGGCAGTTCTTCCATGCACCCTGCCTGGGTGTACGAGAGTTCCCCGCGAACTTTGAATTGCTGGAAAATGAGAACTACCCGGAGCCGGATTCGTTTTTCGCTGGCGAAAGGGATCTGGGCTGGATGTTGCACGACTTCGACTTTACGGCGGACAACACGCCGTATTTTTTTCGTGCCGTGATGCGGGATGGGTGGATTGACGTTCCGGAAACTGATGCGGAGGGAGTTAAATCATGATCCTGATAGCATTAAATGATTACTACAACAGACTGGTGGAACAGGGTGTCGATGATGTGCCGCCATTCGGGTTTAGTCAGGAGCAGGTAAGTTTTGCCCTGGTTATTAATAGGGCCGGGGATTTGGTTGATGTCATCAGCCTTATGGACACGTCAGGTAAAAAGCCACGTCCAAGAGTGATGCAGGTGCCTCAGCCCCCGAAGCGATCTTCGGGAATTTCGCCTTGCCTGTTTTGGGATAAAACAGGTTATGTCCTTGGACTCACTGCCAGTGAGGCGGAAAGGGATATTGAGCGAGCAGGCAGGACGTTTGATGCATTCAGGAATTATCATCAGGAGCTACTGGATGGTACAGAGGACGAAGGCCTACAGGCATTATTGGCATTTTTAACCAAATGGAATCCGGTCTCGCCAGAGCTGATTGACAAAGTACCTCCCGAGGCGCTCGATACGAATATTGTATTTCGTGTTGATGGAGAGCGGGACTTTTTGCATCAACGTCCAGCTGCCAGAGCAGTTCGTGCCAAGCAAGTGGAACAAAATAGTGAGGGGTCGACTACATGTCTGGTGACCGGTGAAATAGCGTCGATTTCACAACTGCATCCCACTATAAAGAATGTCAATGGCGCTCAGAGTTCCGGCGCTTCACTCGTTTCATTTAACCAGAATGCATTTGAGTCGTATGGAAAATCGCAAGGCGATAACGCACCTGTTTCGAGCCGGGCGTCATTCGGATACGGAACTGCCTTGAATTATTTACTACGCCGAGGTGAAGCCAATAAGCACAGACTGCAGATAGGGGACGCTACCGTTGTTTTTTGGGCAGAAGCAGGTGCAAATACCAGCTGCGATACAGCGGAGTCACTATTCAGCATTTTACTGCAGCCGCCCGGGCATGACGACGAGTCGGAAAATGTCTTGCTGCAGTCAACACTGTCGGCGGTTGCTAAAGGCCGCCCCTTAACAGATCTGAACATGGATTTGCAGCCAGACACCAGAATATTCGTACTGGGTCTGTCACCAAATGCTGCCAGGCTATCTATACGATTCTGGCAGGTTGATAGTCTGGAAGTATTTGCGCGTCGAATGGCTCAGCACTACCAGGATATGTTGCTGGACCCTCTGCCCTGGAAGAGCGAGCCTGCCATCTGGCGTCTTCTATCTGAAACCGTCCCTCATAGAGGTGGATCCAAACCCAAGCTGGAGGATGTGGCACCTCACTTGGCCGGTGAACTGGCGCGATCCATCCTGACGGGACAACGTTATCCCCGCAGTTTGCTCAGTAATCTTTTGATGAGAATGCGTGCAGATGGAGATATATCGTCACTTCGAGTTGCGTTGTGTAAAGCGGTACTCACAAGAGAGGCTCGGCTGACCAAGAAACTAACCAACCACAAGGAGATCCCCGTGAGTCTAGATACTGAAAATTCGGATCCAGGCTACCTGCTTGGTCGATTGTTTGCTTCGTTAGAGTCCATTCAAAGCGCTGCGTTGGGTCGCAATGTTAACGCGACGATTCGTGATCGTTACTTTGGCGCAGCATCAGCAACGCCAGCCCACATTTTCCCGGTATTGCTGAGAAGTGCACAAAATCACATGAGCAAGGTGAAAAAAAACAAACCTGGGTTAGCGACTAATCTGGAAAAGCAACTGGATGAAATCGTTGGTAAGTTGCCATCGCAATTCCCAAAAAGTCTGGGTATGGAGTCACAGGGTCGGTTCGCCATTGGTTACTACCATCAGCGGGCGGAGATATTCAAAAAACATGAACCTGAAATCATGGAAGGAGAAGAGTGATGAGCGTTTTAAAGAACCGTTATGAGTTTGTTTTTCTATTTGATGTGATCAATGGGAACCCGAATGGTGATCCTGATGCTGGCAATATGCCAAGGTTAGATCCAGAAACAAATCAGGGTCTGGTGACAGATGTTTGTCTGAAGCGAAAGATCCGAAATTTTGTGGCGCTCGCCAAGGAAGATACCGCTGGTTATGACATCTATATGCAGGAAAAATCTGTGCTGAATAATCAGCATAAAAAGGCTTACAAAGCACTGGATATCGAGCATGAGGCCAAAAAGCTGCCTAAAGATCAGCAGAAAGCGCTGGAGCTGACTCAGTGGATGTGTGCTAATTATTTTGATGTACGTGCCTTCGGCGCTGTGATGACCACTGAAGTGAATGCGGGGCAAGTCCGTGGTCCGGTACAACTGGCGTTTGCGCATTCAATTGATCCTATTGTCCCTATGGAAATTTCCATCACGCGCATGGCTGTGACTAATGAGAAGGATCTGGAAAAGGAGCGCACAATGGGGCGCAAACACATTGTTCCATACGGTTTGTACCGAATGCATGGTTATGTGTCCGCGAAGCTGGCAGAGAAAACCGGATTCTCGGAAGATGATCTGCAGTTGCTATGGCAGTCATTGATCAATGCGTTTGAGCACGACCGTTCGGCCGCACGTGGTGAAATGTCTGCTCGTAAACTAATTGTATTCAAGCACGACAATCCAATGGGCAATGCGCCTGCTCATAAGTTGTTTGAGTCTGTTAGAGTTGAAAGACTTAATGGTGATTCTGATACTCCGGCGAGGGGTTACACTGACTATAAAGTTATCGTAAATAAGTCCGAGGTTTCGGAAGGCGTGGTTGTTCAGGAGCTTTTGTGACTGAGCTGTCAGGCCCAAACCCGTCGAATTCGACGGGTTTGCCCACGGTAGAAGATTATCTGGCAATTTCAGCACTTCAGCACTACGCATACTGCCCCAGGCAGTTTGCGCTGATACACATCGAGCAGGCCTGGGCCGAGAACCGATTCACAGCAGAGGGACAGGTGCTTCATCAAAGAGTTGATTCACATGAAACTGAGCAGCGCGGGAAAGTGCGCTACGAACGCAGTGTTTCGTTAATGTCACATGAGTTGGGATTAATCGGCAAGATGGATCTGATTGAGATCGAAACCGGTAGTCCAACACGATATTTTCCGGTGGAATACAAACGAGGCAAGCCCAAGATCGAGGAATGGGACAA
Organism: Pseudohongiella sp.; assembly: GCF_040877505.1. Classification (NCBI taxonomy): domain Bacteria; kingdom Pseudomonadati; phylum Pseudomonadota; class Gammaproteobacteria; order Pseudomonadales; family Pseudohongiellaceae; genus Pseudohongiella; species Pseudohongiella sp. The sequence continues at coordinate 3,441 of NZ_JBBDNQ010000034.1, read as the reverse complement.
AATCCAGCTGTGTGCCCAGGCGTTTTGCATAGAGGAGATGCGTGAAACGACTGTACCTGACGGAGCGATCTGGTACTGGGAGGTACGCCGCCGGGAGTCCGTTGTCATAAATGAGCAACTGCGCAACTTGACTCGCGATGTCATCGAAGACGCACGGTATTTACTGAAAAACGGGCTCACGCCGGCTCCCCTGGCTACAAAGTCGAGGTGCCGTGCCTGTTCTTTGAAAGATATCTGTCAACCTGACACATTTCGATCCGATAAGACAACCCAGTACGTTGCGGAAATAGGTGAATGAAAAAGCTGCTGAACTCCCTTTATATCAATCGTCAGGAAACTTATGTTCACAAGGAACGGGAGACGATTGTCATAAAATTAAAGGGCGAAAAACTAGGCCAGTTCCCGGCCATCAATATGGCCAGCATCGTCTGTTTTGGAAACGTCTCCGTGTCACCCTTCTTGATGGGCTATTGCGCAGAACAGGGCATTGGTCTGACGTTCTACACCCAGTATGGCCGATTTCTGGCAAGGATTCAGGGCAGAATTACCGGTAATGTATTACTTCGACGCAAGCAGTTCAGATGGGCAGACGATGAAGTAGCGTCCACAAATATTGCCAGATTGATTGTCGCTGCGAAAATTGCCAATTCCAGATCAGTCTTACTCAGGGAAATTCGTAACCATGGCGATAATCAGGCACTGCGAGCGGCCAGCGATCGCTTGGCCATTAGTTGTCGGCGCGCCAAGAATGCTGCCAGTGTTGATGAGGCGCGGGGCATAGAAGGGGAAGCAGCCGCGACATATTTTTCTGTATTTAACGAACTGATTCGTGGCCCTGGGTTCGTCTTTGGTGGTCGTGTCAGGCGACCTCCCACTGACCCTGTGAACGCCATGTTATCGTTTGCCTATTCGTTGATTGCACAAGAATGTATTTCGGCTCTCGCTGGCGTTGGTCTTGATCCCTACGTGGGGTACTTACACAAAGATCGACCTGGTCGGTCGAGTTTGGCACTGGATCTGTTGGAGGAATTTCGTGCAGCATGGGCGGATCGCTTCGTATTGACTTTGATCAATAGACGTCAGTTTCAGTTGAGCGATTTTGTGACCGAGGCCAGTGGTGCTGTCCGAATGAGTGATGATTCACGTAAGCAGTTTCTCGTGGCCTATCAGGAGCGCAAACAGGTGGAAGTAGTTCACCCATATTTGGAAGAGCAAGTGCCGATTGGACTATTGCCCCATTGCCAGGCAATGTTGCTGGCCCGTCACATTCGTGGTGACACTGAACTCTACCCACCGTACGTACTGAAGTAATGTTAGTCTTAGTGACGTACGATGTCAGTGTGGTTTCCAAAGGCGGTCAGAAGCGTCTGAGACGCATTGCTAAAACCTGCCTGGACTACGGTAGCCGGGTACAAAACTCTGTGTTCGAGTGCGAAGTTGATCCCGCTCAGTTTACGATGTTGAAATCGAAATTACTCGATATCTACGATCCTCAAGAGGATAGCCTCCGGTTCTATTTCTTGGGTGGCAAAGGCCGGCAACGGGTCGAACATCATGGTGCCAAGCCAGTTCATGATATGGTGCGAGATGCCCTTATTCTGTGACCGCTAACCTTGAGTTCTCATCTAAACTCCGGCAGGTTAGCGCTTCTCTATCTACTTGTTCTTTAACAATATATTTTAGTGGCAGTAAATAGTTTTGCTGCGTATTGAGCCCCTTCTGCAGGTTAGCGGCAGATTCGGAGTTTGCTGATACCTGTCAAGTAGTTATACTGCTGCGGTCGCGCCCCACGCGGGCGCGTGGATTGAAACCAGATCCTCGCCGTCATACAGAAACTTCGGGTTGGGTCGCGCCCCACGCGGGCGCGTGGATTGAAACGTGTCTGAGTACGCGTTTCTGCATAGCGATATGGTCGCGCCCCACGCGGGCGCGTGGATTGAAACTCTTTCACCGGGTAGATGTTGTCCTTTTTATCGGCGTCGCGCCCCACGCGGGCGCGTGGATTGAAACAGGAGTTTACAAAAATGAAAAATGATTTGGATAGGTCGCGCCCCACGCGGGCGCGTGGATTGAAACCGATAACATCAGGTGGGCTGAGCTGGGAAAGGTCGGTCGCGCCCCACGCGGGCGCGTGGATTGAAACGTTTGCGTCGATGCAGGGCTGCCAGAGCACATCGGTCGCGCCCCACGCGGGCGCGTGGATTGAAACAATACCAATAGCGCAGTTCGAGCTGATCAATGGGCGTCGCGCCCCACGCGGGCGCGTGGATTGAAACCGGCTGTAATCGCACCGCCACCCACATACGCGGAAGTCGCGCCCCACGCGGGCGCGTGGATTGAAACGCTTTTGGATGGTGTCATGCTTTATGTTATCAAGGTCGCGCCCCACGCGGGCGCGTGGATTGAAACTGCGCCCGAAACTGCGCAAGCCTTTCATTTACTGTCGCGCCCCACGCGGGCGCGTGGATTGAAACTCGGCGTTTGGGGTACTATCCTCAACTACATGAAGTCGCGCCCCACGCGGGCGCGTGGATTGAAACGCATCAATCTCGCGTGTGGCTATTGATTCCTGCACGGTCGCGCCCCACGCGGGCGCGTGGATTGAAACGTATCGGTGGAACAAAAAACTGATACCGGGCGGGGTCGCGCCCCACGCGGGCGCGTGGATTGAAACGGGCGGTGGCTGATTATTTGGAGGAATCGGAATGAGTCGCGCCCCACGCGGGCGCGTGGATTGAAACAGGTCCGACGCGTCCAGATCAACCGCCTGCACCTTGTCGCGCCCCACGCGGGCGCGTGGATTGAAACACGGGCCAGCATTTCAGTGCCGGTGATTTTCACGTCGCGCCCCACGCGGGCGCGTGGATTGAAACTTGGTCAGAACAGCGCTCAAACCTTCCGTAGGCTGTCGCGCCCCACGCGGGCGCGTGGATTGAAACTCGGTTTCATCGGCGCTCAGGTCATACCAGCCCAGGTCGCGCCCCACGCGGGCGCGTGGATTGAAACGAGACGTCACTGGGCAAAGAAAGCATCTGTTGCGGTCGCGCCCCACGCGGGCGCGTGGATTGAAACTCGCCAATCTTGGCGGCCTGAAGGGGCATTTTTTTGTCGCGCCCCACGCGGGCGCGTGGATTGAAACATCGGCAATGGCCTGCGCCTGCGCTGTCAGATCAGGTCGCGCCCCACGCGGGCGCGTGGATTGAAACTGTCAGTGCGGGTGTCGTGATGCGTGGCAGTACTGGTCGCGCCCCACGCGGGCGCGTGGATTGAAACAATGACAAATCTTTATCTGTGATCATGTTCAGGCTGTCGCGCCCCACGCGGGCGCGTGGATTGAAACGAAACCCTGAGCGCCGACACCTTGCTCATGATCAAGTCGCGCCCCTCGCGGGCGCGTGGATTGAAACGAAACCCTGAGCGCCGACACCTTGCTCATGATCA